>JALZEZ010000363.1 GCA_030861775.1 Actinomycetota bacterium | reverse complement strand
GCCCTCCGCGGCCAGCGCCTCGCCGAGCGCGTCGCCGAGTGGCTTGGGCTCGCGCGCGAGGACATGGTCGCCGCCCTCCGCGAGCGCGACCTCGGCGCCCATGCGGCGGATCGCCTGGGCCATCTCGACCCCCACGGGCCCCCCGCCCAGCACGATCAGCCGGCGCGGCACCTCGGTCAGCCCGGTGACCTCGCGGTTGGTCCACACGCCGTCGAGCTCGCGCAGGCCGGGGATCGGCGGGATCACCGGATCGGACCCTGTGGAGATCACGATGTGGTCCGCCGTGTGCTCGGTGTCGCCGACGGCCACGCGGCCGGGTCCCGCGATCCGACCCTCGCCCCGGATCAGCTCGATCCCCTCCGACGCAAGCCAGCTCGCCTGACGGGAGTCGTCGTAGCTCGAAGTCATGAAGTCGCGCCACTCGAACGCGCCGGCCGGGTTCACCAGCGCGCCGTCGCGCAGCGCCTCGCGAGCGCCTGGAGCCTCGCGCACGGCGGCCAGCGCCTCGCCCGGCCGCAGCAGCGTCTTGGACGGGATGCACGCCCAGTAGGAGCACTCGCCCCCGACCAGCTCGCGCTCGACGACGGCCACGCGCGCGCCTCCCTCGGCCAGTCGCGCGGCGCAGTGCTCGCCGGCCGGCCCCTGGCCGATCAGGATCACGTCATAGTCGCTCATCCCGTCCGCCTCGCCCGCGCCCGGTCGATCTCGTAGGCGGCGTTGATCAGCCCGATGTGGCTGAACGCCTGCGGGAAGTTGCCGAGCTGCTCCCCGTTGGCCGTGTCGATCTCCTCGGCGATCAGGCCCAGGTCGTTCGCGTACGAGACGAGCTGGCCGAACAGCTCCTCGGCGCGCTCGACCTCGCCGGCCTTGGCCAGGCAGGAGACGAGCCAGAACGAGCAGATCACGAAGGTCCCCTCCTCACCCGTGAGGCCGTCGGCGTTGAGGCCCTCGTCGTTGCGGTAGCGCAGGACGAGGCCGTCCTCGGTCAGCTCGCGCGCGATCGCCTCGATCGTCGAGCGCATCCGCGGGTCGTCCGCGGGCAGGAAGCCGAGCAGCGGCATCAGCAGCTGCGCGCCGTCGAGCTCGTCCGAGTCGAAGGACTGGGCGAACGCCTGCTTGGCCTCGCTCCAGCCGCGCTCGAACACCGCGTCGCGGATGCGATCGCGCTCGCGATCCCACTCCTCGACCTTCGCGTGGTCGCCGAGCTTCGGCGCGAGCTGCACCGCGCGGTCGAGCGCCACCCAGCAGAGCACCTTCGAGCTCAGGTGGTGCCGTGGCTCGCCGCGCATCTCCCACATGCCCTGGTCGGTCTCCTGCCAGCGCCGCGCGGCCGTGTCGGCCAGGTCCGCCACGAAGCGCTGGATCTCCGGGTGGAGCTCGCCGAGCTTGTCCCGGTAGAGCCAGATCGAGTTGAGCAGCTCGCCGTAGACGTCGAGCTGGACCTGGTTCCAGGCGCCGTTGCCGACGCGAACCGGGCGCGAGTCGCGCCAGCCGCGCAGGTGCGGCAGCTCGCGCTCGGAGAGGTCGTGCTCACCGCCGATCCCGTACATGATCTGAAGCGAGCCGTCGTCGCCGGCCGCCCCGCCCGCCGCCGAGGTCATGAACGAGACGAAGTCCTCGGCCTCGTCCGAGCACGTCGAGCGGTAGAGCGCCTCGAGTGTGAGGCTGGCGTCGCGGATCCACGCGTAGCGGTAGTCCCAGTTGCGTTCGCCGCCGACGGTCTCGGGAAGCGAGCAGGTCGGGGCGGCGACGACCGCGCCGGTCGGTCGGTAGCTCAGTCCCTTGAGGATGCGGCCGGAGTGGCGCACGAGCTCGCGGTGCTCGCCCTCGTAGACGTCGTGCTCGGCCTCCCAGGAGCGCCACCCCTCGGCGGTGTCGGCGATGCGGGCGGCGACCTCGTCCGGCGCCACCGCCTCGGGCGGCGCCATCTCGGCGGGAGCCCAGCGCATGGCGAAGCCGACCATGTCGCCCGCGGCGACCTCGAAGCGCGCGCGCATCGTCGCGCCCTCGATCTCGACCGTGACGCCGGCGCGCACGGTGATCTGGTTCGGTCCCCCGAAGGTGCGCCCGCCGTCGTCCGTCCCCCTGAACAGCGGCCTGACGAGGCCGTACTCGGGCCGCGGCGCAAGCTCCATCTCGAGCTCGACCGAGCCGCTGACGCCCTCGACCGAGCGCAGCAGCTCGTGCGGCGCGTCGAGGCCGAGGTCGTGGCCGCGCTGGCCCTCGGCGAACACGAGCGCGTCGGTGAGGCGGACCGATCCGGTCTCGGTCTCGAAGGTGGTCTCGATCACGAGCGTGCCGGGCAGGTAGCGGCGGGTGGCCTCGAACTCGCCCTCGGCCGGGCGGATCGACCAGTGGCCGGCGTCCGGGTCGAGCAGGCGGGTGAAGACCGCGCTCGAGTCGTAACGCGGCAGGCAGAGGAAGTCGACCGAGCCGCCGCGCGAGACCAGCGCGGCCGTGTTGCAGTCGGCCAGCAGGCCGTACTCGGCGTTGGGCAGGGACTCGCCGGCCCGCTCGGCGGCGGTACCGGCGACGTTCTGGGGGAGCGTTGTCGCATCGGTCATGCGGCTGAGTCCGCGTGGGCCGGGCGGCGTTACACGCTGAGCGCCAAAGCCCGCGTGTAACGCATGCCGCCGGGGGCGGACTCATGGCTCCAATGGACACCGTTCGCCTCGTCTCCACCGACGCCCACGAGGGCCCCGTCTACGTCCCTGGCGAGGACGCCCTCTACTTCACGTCGCTGCCGGCCGGCGGGCGGTCGGCGATCAAGCGGCTCGACCTCGCGTCCGGTGAGGTGGAGGTCTTCGTGCCGCACGCCAACGGCGCGAACGGGATGACGCTCGACCGCGACGGGCGGCTCCTCGTCTGCGAGCAGGGCTCGCGGTTCACGCCCGCGCGGATCACGCGCATGGACCGGTCGACGCGCGAGCGGACCACGGTCGTCGACAACTGGGCCGGGCTGCCGCTCAACTCGCCGAACGACGTGGCGGTCGCTCGCGACGGCGCGGTCTGGTTCACCGACCCGAGCTACGGCTACCTCCAGGGCTTCCGTCCCCAGCCGCAGGTGGGCGACTTCGTCTACCGCCACGACCCGGCCACCGGGCGCACCGACGTCGTCGCCGACAACTTCAACAAGCCGAACGGCATCGCGTTCTCGCCCGACGAGCGCACGCTCTACGTGACCGACAGCGGCGCGAACCAGACGCCGGGCTCGTTCCACCCCGAGATGCCGCATCACGTGATGGCGTTCGACGTGCTCGACGGCCGTCGCCTCGGGCCGGGCCGCCTGTTCGCCGTGATCTCGCCGGGCTTCCCGGACGGCCTGAAGTGCGACGCTGCGGGGCGCGTGTACGTCTCGTCGTCCAGCGGCGTGCAGGTGTTCGCGCCGGACGGCGATCCGCTCGGCCAGATCTCATTGCCGGGCGCCGTGAACTTCTGCTTCGGCGGGCCCGAGCTCGACCGCCTGTTCATCACCAACGACGAGGCGGTCTGGGCCGCCGACCTGAACGCGAGAGGAGCCTCATCATGGAAGCCGTCCGCAATCGCCGTGTGATCGACACCGCCGGCGCCGATGCCGTCATCGCCGCCGCCGAGAAGTACGCGACCGCGTTCGGTCACCGCGTGGTGATCGCCGTGGTCGACCCGTTCGGCGAGGTCATCGCGATGCGCCGCACGCCGGGCGCGCAGATCGCGAGCTCACGCGTGGCCGTGGACAAGGCGCGGACCGCCGCGATCTTCGTCCGGCCGAGCCGCGAGATGGAGGAGCAGGTGACGAACGGGCGGCTGGGCGCGCTCTCGCTGCGCGGGACCTCGGCGCTGACCGGGGGGATTCCGCTCCGGGTCGGTGACGAGGTCGTGGGCGCGGTCGGCACCTCGGGCGAGACGCCGGACGAGGACGAGGCGATCTCGATCGCGGGCGCCGACGCCGGGTTCTCCTACGAGACCGTCGGCGCGCTGACCTTCGACGGCGCGCGCGTGGCCGGCGAGGCCGCCGGTCGCGAGGCGGCGCGGCGCGGGGTCGCCCCGGTCGTGGCCGTGGTC
>JALZEZ010000104.1 GCA_030861775.1 Actinomycetota bacterium | reverse complement strand
CGCGCGAGAGGTGGCCGACCAGCGCGGCGACGTGGTCGAGCCGGCAGCCCACGGCGTCGGCCAGCTCGCGCGCGTCCATGTCGTAGCGCGGCTCGGACATGCCGGGCAGCGCTCCGCCCGAGTCGGACCGGCGCTCCAGGGCGGCCGCGGCGCGCTCGGGCTGGTCCTCGCGCAGCTCGTCGCGGCGGATGAAGTGCACGTGCAGGGCCTTGTCGCGGTTCTCGGCGAGCAGCAGCGCCCGGGCCGGGGCGCCGTCGCGCCCCGCGCGGCCGGCCTCCTGGTAGTACGCCTCGAGCGAAGCCGGGACGCTCGCGTGCAGGACCGTGCGCACGTTCGCCTTGTCCACCCCCATCCCGAACGCGTTGGTGGCCACGACCACGCTCACCTCGTCGCGCAGGAAGGCGCGCAGCACCTGCGCCCGCTCCTCGCGCTCCATGCCCGCGTGGTAGTGGGCCACGCGCTCGCCGAGCTCGGCCTCCAGCAGCCGGGCCAGGTCCTGGGCCCGCTGGCGCGTGCCCGAGTAGACGATCGCCGGCAGCGCCTCCTCCTGCCGCAGCGCGGCCACCAGCATCGCGTCCTTCTCGTGGGGGGCGGGGCGGGCCACCGCGAAGGCCAGGTTGGGCCGGTCGAAGCCGGTGGTGACGCGGACCGGGTCGCGCAGCGCGAGGCGCCGCACGATGTCGGCAGCGACCTGCGGGGTGGCCGTGGCGGTGGAGGCCACGATCCCGGCCGCGCCGAGCGCGCGGGCCGCGTCGCCCAGGCGGAAGTAGTCGGGGCGGAAGTCGTGCCCCCACTGCGAGACGCAGTGCGCCTCGTCCACGACGAACAGGCCGATGCGCGACCTGCCGAGCCGCTCGAAGAAGCCGGGCGACGAGAAGCGCTCCGGGGCGACGTAGAGCAGCCGCAGGTCGCCGCGGGCCGCGCGGTCGAGCGTCTCGGCGTTCGCCGCGGGCGTCTGCTGCGCGTTGATCACGGCGACCTGGTCGGTGCGGGTCTGGAGCGCCTCCACCTGGTCCTGCATCAGCGCCACGAGCGGCGAGACGACGATCGTCAGGTCGTCGCGCAGGAGCGCCGGGAGCTGGTAGCAGAGCGACTTGCCCGAGCCGGTGGGCATGACCACGAGCACGTCGCGGCCGGCGGTCGCGGCGGCGCAGGCCTCGCGCTGGCCAGGCCTGAACTCGCGGAAGCCGAACCACTGGTGTAGAGCGCGGTCGAGGTCCACGATGGCCACCGTACCGGCCGGGTCGGCGGGAGCGGGCGCCGTGTTACGCGGCGGTGACGATCGGGCGGTCGCCCGTGACGGTCGACGCCGGATCGAGGCGCTCCGTCACCACCACGCGCGCCCCGCGCGCGGGGACGACCGACACGTGCGCGGCCCGCTGCGGCTCGGGCGCGGGATCGGCCGCCGTGAGCCTGACCCGCTCCAGGATCGTGCGGGCCATGACCTTCAGCTCGAGCTGGGCGAACGCGGCTCCGACGCAGCGGCGCACGCCGCCCCCGAACGGGATCCACGTGTACGTGCCCCCGGCGCCATCGCCCAGGAAGCGCTCCGGCCGGAAGGCGTACGGGTCGGGGTAGACGTCCTCGCGGAGCTGCACCAGCCCGATCGAGGGGACCACGTCGGTGCCCGCCGGCAGGTCCCAGCCGCCGATCGTCGCCGGCCGCATGAGGCGCCGGACCACGTCCATGATCACCGGGCGCACCCGAAGCGTCTCGCGGACGGTGGCGTCGAGGTACTCGTCCTCCCCGGCGGCGATCTCCGCCCGCAGCCGCTCCTCCACGCTCGGGTGGCGCAGCACGCGCTCGAAGAACCACGACAGCCCGGTGGCGGTCGTCTCGTGCCCGGCCGCGATCACGGTCATCAGCTCGTCGCGCAGCTCGTCGCGCGTCATCCCGCTGCCGTCCTCGCGGCGGGCGCCCAGCAGCAGGGCCAGCACGTCGTCGCGCTCGTCCAGGCGGGGGTCGGCCTGCGCGCGGTCGATCTCCGCGTAAATCAGCTCGTAGATCGCTTCACGGCCGCTGACGAAGCGGTCCCACGGCCCGATGCCGCCGAGGCGCCGCCGCAGCCCCGGCAGCCAGACGACGAGGTTGCCGACCTTCCCGAACCGCGCGACGCGCTCCTGGAAGCTCGCGATGATCGCCTCGTCGCCGATGCCGAAGACCGTCCGCAGGATCGCCTCGAGCGTCATCGCCTGCATCCGCTCGCGCAGCGCGAACGGCTCCCGCAGCGGCCAGCTCTCGGTCTCGCGCGCTGCTATCGCGGCGAAGGTCTCCTGGTAGCGCCGGATCCGCTCCCCGTGGAAGGGCGGCAGCAGGAGCTTGCGCTCGCGCATGTGGTCGTCCTCGTCGAGCACGAACACCGAGTGCTTCCCCACGACCGGGCCTAGGAACGGCTCGACCGCCTCGCCGGAGTGGATGTGGGCCGGGTCGGCGGTGAAGACCTGCTTGATCGCCTCGGGGTGGGCGAGGTACACCAGGCGGCCGACCGACGGGAACGGGACCGTGAAGACGTCGCCGTGGCGGCGCTGGAGCCGGGCCAGGTAGTGGATCGGGTTGCGCACCATGAGCACCGCCTGAAGCGGCGCGAAGCGCGGTCCCGGCGGCAACCCGCGGCTCGCCATGCAGCGAGCGTACCGGGTCGGGGAGACCGGCTAGCCGGGGACTACCGCCAGCTCCTCCAGCGCGTACTTCCCGCGCGCGCCGTCCGTGCGCTCGAGCGGGTACTCGCCGGTGAAGCAGGCGTCGCAGTGCGTCGCGCGCGTGGAGCCGATCGCCTCGTACAGGCCGTCCAGCGAGAGGTAGGCGAGCGAGTCGGCGCCCAGCTCGCGGGCCACCTCCTCGACCGTCCGCTCGTGGGCGATCATCTCCTGCCGCGTGGACATGTCGATGCCGTAGTGGCAGGGGTGCCGCGTGGGCGGCGCGGAGATCCGCAGGTGGACCTGGCTCGCGCCCGCGTCCTTCAGCATCCCGATGATCTGGCGGGTGGTGTTGCCGCGCACGATCGAGTCGTCCACCACGACCACGCGCCTGCCGCCGACCACCTCGGGCAGCGGGTTGAACTTCATCCGCAGGCCGTGCTTGCGCAGCTCCTGGCCGGGCTGGATGAACGTGCGGGCGACGTAGCGGTTCTTGATCAGGCCGTCGTCCTTGGGGATCCCCGAGGCCATCGCGTAGCCGTTGGCGGCCGGGTTGCCGGAGTCGGGCACGGCGATCACCAGGTCGGCCTCGACCGGGGACTCGCGCCACAGGATCTCGCCCATCCGCGTGCGCGAGACCTGGGTGCGGCGGCCCTCGAGCTGGCTGTCCGGGCGCGCGAAGTAGATGTGCTCGAAGACGCAGAACGCGCGCCGTTCGCCATCGATCACCTGGCGGGTGTCGATGCCGCGCTCGTTCAGGCCGACCAGCTCGCCGGGCAGCACCTCACGCAGGAACTTGGCGCCGATGATGTCGAAGGCGCAGCTCTCGGAGGCCACGCAGTAGCGGTCGCCGAGCCGGCCCAGGGCGAGCGGTCGGAGGCCGGCGCCGTCGCGGAAGGCGTGCACGCCGTCGGTGGTCATGACCACCGTGGAGAACGCGCCCTCGAGCCGGGGCAGGATGTCCTCGATCGCCTCGGCCACCGTGGGCGCCGGGTGGGTGGAGATCAGCGCGGCGATGATCTCCGAGTCCGAGGTGGAGCTGAAGGCCACCCCGCGCTCGCGCAGCTCGGCATGCAGCTCGACCGCGTTGATCAGGTTGCCGTTGTGGGCGAGGGCGACGTTGTGGCGGTCGGAGCGGTGGATCGGCTGGGCGTTGGCCCAGGCCGAGGAGCCGGTGGTGGAGTAGCGCACGTGGCCGATCGCGTGGCCGCCCGGCAGCGCCCGCAGCTTGGTCTCGTCGAAGACCTGCGACACCAGGCCCAGCTCGCGCACGGCGATGATCTCGCCGTTCTCGGCCGTGGCGATCCCCGCGGACTCCTGGCCGCGGTGCTGGAGCGCGTAGAGCGCGAAGTAGGACAGGCGCGCCACGTCGTGCTCGGGCGCGTATACGCCGAAGACACCACACTCGTCGCGCGGTCCGTCCCGCATGGACAGAGGATCTGTGGTCACGAGAGAAGGTCGGGAATCGCCTGCTCGTACGCCGATCCAAGGGCCCTGACCGGCAGCGAGAGCCTAGCAGCGGAGCCGGTCAGGTCCAGCCGGTCTCCGCCCACCTCGCCGAGCCGAACGAAGGGGGTGTCGCCGGCCTCCGCGGCCAGCGCGTCGAGGTCCTCCGGGGCCCCGGAGACGACGAATCCGCCCGGTCCCTCGCCGAACAGGACGAGCAGCGCCTCGCCCGGCTCGGCCTGCTCGGCGGGGGCCCAGCGGACGGTGGCGCCGACCCCGCCCGCGATGCAGGACTCGGCGAGCGCGCAGGCGATGCCTCCCTCGGCCACGTCGTGGGCCGAGGCCAGCCGGCCAGAGCGCACGGCCGCGCGGACGAAGGCGAGCGTGCGGGCGTGGCGGTCGAGGTCCACCGCGCGCAGCGGCTCGAGCGGGCGGCCGGCGAGCTTGGCCAGCTCGGACCCGGCCAGGTCGGGGGCGAAGGCGCCCACCAGGGCGATCGCGTGCCCCGGCGCCGCGAACCCGATGCCGGCCGCCCGGCGCGGGTCGGGCAGCGTGCCGACGATGCCCACCACCGGAGTGGGGTAGATCGAGCCCTCGGCGCCCTCGTTGTAGAGCGAGACGTTGCCGCCCACGACCGGGATGCCGAGGCCGCGGCAGGCGTCGCCCAGGCCGCGCACGGACTCCGAGAGCTGCCAGGCCACGTGCGGCTTCTCGGGGTTGCCGAAGTTCAGGCAGTTGGTCAGGCCGAGCGGCTCGGCTCCCACGCAGGCCAGGTTGGCCGCGCACTCGAGCACGGCCTCGACCGTGCCGGCGTACGGCTCGCAGGCCACCCGGCGCCCGTTGCCGTCGATCGACACGGCCAGCGCGCCGCCCTCGCCCTCCTGCTTCAGGAGCAGCACGGCGGCGTCGGCGTCCGCGGGGCGGCGCGCCGTGCGCGAGCCCACCAGCGCGTCGTACTGCTGGAAGGCCCAGCGCTTGCTGGCCACGTTGGGCGAGCCGAGCAGCGCGAGCAGCAGCTCCTCCGGCGGGGCGTCCTCCGACACGCGCGCGCGGGGGGCGGCGTAGACCGGCTCGGCCGGCGGGCGCGGGTCGAGGTCGTAGAGCGGGCAGTCGTCCACCAGCGCCTCGACCGGCATGTCGCCCACCACCTCGTCGCCGTCGAGCACGCGCAATCGGCGACTGTCGGTGACCGAGCCGATCGCCGTGGCGCGGACGTCCCAGCGGGCGCAGACCTCGATCACCCGGTCGAGCCGCTCGGGCGCGACCACGCACAGCATCCGCTCCTGCGACTCCGAGACCATGATCTCGAACGGCTCCATGTCCTCCTCGCGCAGGGGCACGCGGGCCACGTCGATGTCGATGCCCACCGCGCCCTTCGAGGCCATCTCGCTGGAGCTCGAGGAGAGCCCCGCCGCGCCCAGGTCCTGGAGCGACTCGAGCAGGCCGGCGTCGAGCAGCTCCAGGCAGCACTCGAGCAGCTTCTTCTCCTCGAACGGGTCGCCGATCTGCACGCTCGGGCGCTTGGCCTCGTCCTCCTCGTCCAGCTCCGCGCTGGCCAGCACCGAGGCGCCGCCGATGCCGTCGCGCCCGGTCAGGGCGCCGAGCAGAACGAGGTGGTTGCCGACCCCGGCCGCGGCGCTGCGGGTGAGGCGCTCCTGCGGCGCGATCCCCAGGCACATCGCGTTGACCAGGCAGTTGTGCTCGTAGGGGCCCTCGAAGTAGATCTCGCCGCCGACGGTGCCCACGCCGATCGAGTTGCCGTAGTGGCCGATGCCGGCCACGGCCCGGTCGAGGAGGTAGCGCGAGCGGGCGGAGTCGAGCTCGCCGAAGCGGAGCGAGTCGAGGATCGCGATCGGGCGGGCGCCGATCGCGAAGACGTCGCGGAGGATGCCGCCGACGCCGGTGGCCGCGCCCTGGAACGGCTCGACCGCGCTCGGGTGGTTGTGCGACTCGACCTTGAAGGCCACGGCCATCCCGTCGCCCACGTCGACCGCGCCGGCGTTCTCGCCCGGGCCCATCACGACCGCGGGGCCCTCGGTGGGGAGCGTGCGCAGCAGCTTCTTCGAGTGCTTGTAGGCGCAGTGCTCGGACCACATCAGGCTGAACACCGCCAGCTCGACCTCGTTGGGCTCGCGGCCGAGCTTGTCGCAGATCAGGTCGTACTCGGAGTCGGTCAGCCCGAGCTGGCGGTGGCGCGGGTCGGCGGTCGCCGGCGGCGTCACGCGGGCACGGGCTCCGCGAACAGCTTGCCGCCGTCGGTCGAGCCCAGCAGGGGATCGACGGCGTGCTCGGGGTGCGGCATGAGGCCCACGACGTTCCCCGCCTCGTTGCAGACGCCGGCGATGTCGCGCAGCGAGCCGTTCGGGTTCTGGCCCTCGGCGTAGCGGAAGACGACCTGGCCCTCGGACTCGAGCCGGTCGAGCACGTCGTCGGGCGCGTAGAAGCGGCCCTCGCCGTGCTTGGTGGGGATCGAGAGGACGTCCCCGCGGGCGCACGCGCGCGTGAAGGCGGTGTCGGTGTTCTCCACGACCACCTCCACCTGCCTGGCGAGGAAGCGGAGGCCGACGTTCGGGAGCAGCGCGCCGGGCAGCAGCCGCGCCTCGCACAGGACCTGGAAGCCGTTGCAGATGCCGAGCACCGGGCCGCCCTCGGCGGCGAACTCGGCCACCGCCTCCATGACCGGGGAGAAGCGGGCGAGCGCCCCGGGGCGCAGGTAGTCGCCGTACGAGAACCCGCCGGGGACGATCACCGCGTCGACGCCGCGCAGGTCGCGGTCGCCGTGCCACAGCAGCTCGGCCTCGCCGAAGCGGGAGCAGGCGAGCTGGGCGTCCACCTCGTCGCAGGAGCCGGGGAAGCGGACGACCCCGAACCTCACGAGTCGAGCACTTCCACTTCGTAGTCCTCGATCAGCGTGTTGGCGAGCAGGCGCTCGCACATCGCGGGGAGCTGATCGGGATCCTCCACCTCCAGCTCCACCAGCCGTCCGATCCGCACGTGACTCGCGCCCTCGAAGCCGAGCGCGGGCAGCGCGCGCTCGACGGTCTGGCCCTGAGGGTCGAGGATCCCCTCCTTGGGCCGGATCAGGACACGCGCTGTAGCCACGCCTCGAGCGACTCGCCGGTGATCTTCTCGTAGGCCTCGCGGTAGCGCTGGGTGGTGCCCGCGACCACGTCGTCCGGCAGCGCCGGCGCGGGCGGGGTCTTGTCCCAGCCGGAGCCGGAGGCCCAGTCGCGCACGTACTGCTTGTCGAACGAGGGCTGCGAGCGGCCCGGCTCGTACCCGTCGGCCGGCCAGAAGCGCGAGGAGTCGGGCGTGAGCACCTCGTCGCCCACCACGATGCGGCCCTGGCGGTCGCGGCCGAACTCGAACTTGGTGTCGGCCAGGATGATCCCGCGCTCGCGCGCGTGGTCCGCGGCGAACGAGTAGAGCTCGATCGAGAGGCGGCGCAGCTCCTCGAGCAGGGCCCGGTCGCCGACGATCTCCGCGGCCCGGTCGAAGTCCACGTTCTCGTCGTGGTCGCCGACCTCGGCCTTCGTGGCCGGGGTGAAGATCGGCTCCGGGAGCTGCTCGGACTCGCGCAGCCCCTCGGGCAGCTCGACCCCGCAGACGGCGCCGGTGGCCTGGTAGTCCTTCCAGCCCGAGCCGGTGATGTACCCGCGCACGACGCACTCGACCGGGAACATCTCGAGGCGCTCGACCAGCATGGCCCGGCCGCGCACCTCCTCGGGCACGCCCTCGGTGTACGAGACGACGTGGTTCGGGACGATGTGCTCGGTCCGGTCGAACCAGAACGCCGACACGCCGGTCAGCACCTGGCCCTTCCCCGGGATCGGCGTGGGATGGATGACGTCGTAGGTGGAGATGCGATCCGACGCCACCATCAGCAGCCGGTCGCCCTCGTCGTATATCTCTCGGACCTTGCCCGACGCAAGCAGTGTGTGGCCCTCGAGCGTGGCGGCTCCGCTCATGGGGTCGAGGCTAACAAGGGGGGCAGTCGGTCACGCGTGCGCGCGCGAGGGCGATGCCGCAAATTCGGGAGGACCGCGCTAGGGGATGGCGCGCGAGGAGGTGAGGACGCGCGAGCCGTTGCCGTCGCGGCCGCCGTACCGGAGCCACATTGCGTGCGCCCGGCGCCCGGCTGGGTCGATCGCCGCCACGGCATCGCCGACCTCGGCCCGGTCGGCCGGGCTGGTGACCTGGTGGGTCGGACCGTAGGTCCGCCCCCGGAGGAGGGTGGCCTGGAGACCCGTGGCCAGGAAGCCCTCGCTGTAGCGCGTGGTGGCCCACAGGACGAGCGCCTCGCCGCGCCGGCCGGGCGCGACGTCGACCAGCTCGCCGCCGCGTTTCGGGTCGGTGGACAGGGTCCGGTCGGCAACGACCGTGTCTCCGGCGAGGATCGCCGCGCGCACGCGGGGCGGGCCGTCCGCGACCTGATCCGTGAAGGCCACCAGCACCTCCCCGCGGGTCGTGATCGCGGCGTCGAGGTGGCCCACGGCGGCGGCGGCGCCGTGTGGTTGAGCGGTGTTGTCCGCGAGCTCGATCCCCTTGCCCAGGCGGCCGTCGCGCGGGCGAACGGCCGCGTACACCGGCTGCGGGAACGGGTCGGAGTTGATGTCGCCCGGCTCGGCGGTGCTGGCCCACGCGAGCACCACCTGGCCCTCCGGGCCGATGGCCGCGGCAAAGTCCGTCGCGGAGTCGCCCAGGTAGCCGCGGCGGGCCGGGTCCGGCACCGTGTCGACCTTCTTCCAGCGGTCCTGGTCGGTGAGGTAGCGGGCGTGCACCCGGTCCGCGGTCGCGTCCGTCCAGGCGACGACCGCGTCGCCGCGGGCGTTCATCGCCACACGAAGATCCCGCATGGTCTGCCGGCGAGCGACGACGACGCGCGGGCCAAACGGGCGCCCGTCGCGCCGCACCCGCGCGATCACGTCGTCGCACTTCTCGCAGCCGAATCCGTCCTCCTCGGGCCCGTAGCGCGACCAGGCCACGATCGCGTCGCCGCGCGCGTTGCCGGCGAGCGCGGGCGGATCGGTGACCCACTTGCCTCGCACGGGGCGGTCG
>JALZEZ010000103.1 GCA_030861775.1 Actinomycetota bacterium | reverse complement strand
GTGCAGCTCGAGCCGGCCGAGGACGCCCCGCGCCGCCAGCGCGCGATCGCGTCGAGCACCCCGAAGTTCGAGACCGGCAGCGGGGGCGGCTGGTCGCTCAGGTGGCGCGGCTGACGGCCGCGGCCGGCCGCGCTACTCCCACTCGATCGTCCCGGGGGGCTTGGACGTGATGTCCAGGACCACCCGGTTCACCTGCGGGATCTCGTTGATCATCCGCGAGGCGATCTTCTCGAGCAGGTCGTAGGGCAGGCGGGCCCAGTCGGCGGTCATGGCGTCGTCGCTCGTGACCGCGCGGATCGCCACCGCGTAGCCGTACGAGCGCTCGTCGCCCTGCACGCCCACGGTGCGCAGCCCCGCGGGCAGCACGCAGAACGACTGCCACAGCTCGCGGTACAGGCCGGCGCCGCGGATCTCGTCCTGGAGCACGTAGTCGCAGTCGCGCAGGATCTCGAGCCGCTCCTTGGTGACCTCGTCGCCCACGATGCGGATCGCGAGACCCGGCCCCGGGAACGGCTGGCGCCACACGAGCCGCTCCGGCAGCCCCAGCGCCAGCCCCACCTCGCGCACCTCGTCCTTGAACAGGGACCGGAGCGGCTCGACCAGCTCGAACTCCAGGTCCTCCGGCAGCCCGCCCACGTTGTGGTGCGACTTGATCGTGGCCGCGCCGTGCCCGCCGCCCGACTCGATCACGTCCGAGTAGAGCGTGCCCTGCACCAGGTAGCGCGGGTTGCCCAGCTCGCGCGCCTGCTCCTCGAAGACCCGGATGAACTCCGCGCCGATGATCTTGCGCTTGCGCTCGGGATCGGTGACACCGGCCAGGCGGGCCAGGAAGCGCTCCTCGGCGTCGACGGCCACCAGCGGCACGTGGAAGTTGTCGCGGAACGCGGCCACCACCTGGTCGCCCTCGTTCTTGCGCATCAGCCCGTGGTCCACGAACACGCACGTGAGCTGGTCGCCCACCGCCCGGTGCACGAGCAGCGCGGCAACCGACGAGTCGACCCCGCCGGACAGCCCGCAGATCACGCGCCCGTCCCCCACCTGCTCGCGGATCCGCCGGATCTGCTCCTCGGCGACCGACTCCGCGTTCCAGCCCATGTCGCACCCGCACACGTCCTCGAGGAACGTCTTAAGGATCGCCGTGCCGTACGGCGTGTGCACGACCTCGGGGTGGAACTGGATCCCGTACAGCCCGCGCTCGACGTCCTCCAGCGCCGCCACCGGCGACTCGCTCGACGAGGCCAGCGCGGTGAACCCCGGCGGCGCCTCGAACACCGTGTCGCGATGGCTCATCCAGCAGCTCTGCTCCCCGGGCAGCCCCGCCAGCAGCCGCCCGTGCTCGTGCACCGACAGCCGCGAGCGCCCGAACTCCCCCACCGGCGCCCCCTCCACCCGGCCGCCGAGCTCCAGCACCATCGCCTGCATGCCGTAGCAGATGCCCAGCACCGGGATGCCGAGCTCGAGCAGCTCGTGCGGCAGCTTCGGGGCGCCCTCGGAGTAGACCGAGGCCGGCCCGCCGGAGAGGATCAGCCCGCGCGGCGCGCGCGCCCTGATCTCGTCGAGCGAGATGGTGTGCGGCAGCAGCTCGCTGAACACGCCGCACTCGCGCACGCGGCGCGCGATGAGCTGCGAGTACTGCCCGCCGAAGTCGAGGACCAGCACCTCCTGGCTGGCAGCCCGCGCGCCACCGCTCTCGGGAGCGGTGGTCCGGGTGCCGGCCAGGGCCTCGGTCACTCTCCGACCAGAGCGGGATCCGCCGACGGCGTGGAGGGCTCGGTCGGCGTCTCCACCACCCCGTCGGCCGACGGGGTCGAGGCCCCGTTCGTGGGCGCCGCGGCGGCGGCGCGCGTGGCGCCCATGCCGATCTCCTGGGTGCGCTGGAGCAGCTTGCCCTCGGTCTGGAGCGCCGGCGCGACCATCACCTCGGCCCGGTGGAACGAGGGGATGTCCTCGTAGCCGCAGGTGGCCATCGAGGTGCGCAGGCTGCCCATCAGGTTGAACGTGCCGTCGTTCTCGTGGGCGGGGCCGAGCAGGATCTGCTCGAGCGTGCCGTTCTGGGTGGTCTTCACGCGCGCGCCGCGCGGCAGCGACGGGTGGAAGGTGGCCATGCCCCAGTGGAAGCCCTGCCCCGGCGCCTCGTACGCGCGCGCCAGCGGAGAGCCCACCATCACGGCGTCGGCCCCGCAGGCAAAGGCCTTCGAGATGTCGCCGCCGGTGCGCATGCCGCCGTCGGCGATCACGTTCACGTACTCGCCGGTCTCGAGCATGTGCTGCGAGCGGGCCGCCTGCACGTCCGCGATCGCGGTGGCCTGCGGCACGCCGATCCCGAGCACGCCGCGCGTGGTGCACGCGGCGCCCGGCCCGACCCCGACCAGCACGCCCACCGCGCCCGTGCGCATGAGGTGGAGCCCGGTGGAGTACGAGGCGCAGCCGCCGACGATCACCGGCAGCGGCACCTCGCGGATGAACTCCTTCAGGTTGAGCGGCTCGGAGGTCGTCGAGACGTGCTCGGCCGAGATGACCGTGCCCTGGATCACGAGGATGTCGAGCCCGGCCTCGATCGCGGTCTCGTAGTAGCGCGTGACGCGCTGGGGGGTGAGCGAGGCGGCGCAGACCACGCCGGCCTCCTTGATCTCGCGCACGCGCTGCGCGACCAGCTCCTCCTTGACCGGCTCCGAGTAGATGCGCTGCATCTCGGCCGTGGCCTTCTCGGGCGGGTACTGAGCGATCCGGGCGAGCTCCTCCTCGGCGTTCTCGTAGCGCGTGAAGATGCCCTCGAGGTTGAGCACGGCGAGCCCGCCGAGCTTGCCGACGATCTCGGCCGTGCGCGGCGAGACCACCCCGTCCATGGCGGCCGCCAGCAGCGGAAGCTCGAACCGGTACGGGCCGAGCGTCCAGGTGATGTCGATGTCGTCGGGGTCGCGCGTCCTGCGCGAGGGCACTATCGCGATGTCGTCGAAGCCATACGCGCGGCGGCCCTTCTTCCCGCGCCCGATCTCAATCTCCATGGCGGCATCCTAGGTTCGGCGGCGGACTGAAAGGGGACGTTAGCAGCGGCCCGAAACCGCTCCCGGCCGCAGTTTGCGGAGGTTTCGCGAGCGGCGCGGAGGGAGGCGGGCCCCCGCTACGACCCGGCCTGGAGCGCCGGCTCGGGCAGGACCTCGAGCTCGACCGCCGCCCGCAGCCGCTCCACCTCGCGCGGGTCGATCACCCCGGCGCCGAAGTGCTGGACGGACTCCGCGCCGCAGGCCACCGCGAAGCGCAGGCAGTCCTCCGGCGGGCGCCCGAGGTAGCGCGAGGCCACGTAGCCGGCCAGGAACGCGTCGCCCGACCCGACCCCCGAGCTCATGTCGACGTTCGACGGGTCGAGCGTCACGCGGCACAGCCGCCGGTCGCCCGCGTCGGACACCGACGCCACGCAGCCGTTCGCGCGCGTGACGATCGCCTCGCGCGCGCCCATCTCGACCATCTCGGCCACGGCGGCCGGGAGGTCCTCCTCGTCGGCGAACTCGTGCCCCACGAGCTCCTCCGCCTCGAGCTCGTTCGGCGTGATCACGTCGGGCTCGGCCCGGGTCGCCAGCCGCAGGGGCTCGCCCTCGGAGTCGAGCACGGTGGTCACGCCGAGGGCGTTCAGGTCCTTGATCAGCCCGGCGTAGGCGTCCACCTGCACCCCGGCGGGCAGGCTCCCGCAGAACACGACCAGGCCGGCCCCCTTGGCCAGGTAGAGCAGCTTGTCCTTGAACAGGGCGAACTCGGGCTCGGCCACCGACGGCCCGCGCTCGTTGATCTCCGTCTGGGCGCCGGAGGTCGGGTCCACCACCGCCGTGGACGTGCGCGACTCGCCCTGGATGCGCACGAAGTCGTTGAGGATCGCCTCGCCGGTGAGCTGCTCGATGATGCGCGTGCCCGTATGGCCGCCGGCCACCCCCGTGGCGATCACCGGCTGGCCGAGCGTCTTCAGCGCGCGCGCGACGTTCACGCCCTTGCCCCCGGCCATCGTGGTGCTGTCCACGGCGCGGTGGCGCCGCCCGAGCCGGAAGTTCGGCACCGAGAGCGTCCTGTCGAGTGCGGCGTTGAGCGTGACGGTGACGATCATCTGATTACACCCCCGCTCTGCGCGATCGAGTCCCTCTGTAGCGCACGGTTGCCACCACGGCCGCCGCGAGCACGACGAATGCTACCCCCCAGGCGAGGCCCCAACCGAGCCGGCGGAACAACCCGGCCTCGGGGACCTCCGAAGCGGTCACCAGCGGGACCCGGGCCTCCTCGCGGCCGTCCACCGTCACGAACGCGGTTCCCACCCGCGTGCCGGCCTCGATCGGGCCCTCGAGCTCGTCCGGCGCATCCACCCGGGTACGCACGCGGGCGCCGCGCCGGATCGTGAGCCCGACCCCGCGGACGGCGGCCAGGGCGACCCGGCGGTCGTCGAAGTGCTTCACGGTGGCCCGCGCGAGCGTGCGCCCCTCGCGCACGGGCTGGACGCGCCGGAAGCGGTCGAGCCCCCAGCGCAGGAGCGTCAGGGTCTCCGCGTCGCGGGCGGCCTCGCTCGGCTCCCCCAGGACCACGCTCACCACGCGCGCGCCCAGCCGGCTGGCCGAGCCCACCAGCACGTAGCCGGCCTGGCGCGTGTGCCCAGTCTTCACGCCGTCCACGAACGGGTGCGCGGCGATCAGCCGGTTGCGGTTGTCGATCGTGCGCCGCCGCGCGCCGCTGCGCAGGGTCGCCACCGGCCGGTCGACGATCGCCGCGAAGCGCCGGTCGCGCAGCAGCCGCCGGGCAAGGTCCGCCAGGTCGCGCGCGCTCGAGTGGTTGGCCGGGTCGTCGAAGCCGATCGGGTTCTCGTAGCTCGTCTCCTCGAGCCCCAGCTCGGTCGCCCGGGCGTTCATCGCCTCCACGAACGAGTCGCGCGAGCCCGCCACCCCCTCGGCGAGCGTGACCGCCGCGTCATTCGCGCTCTCCAGCAGGAGCGCCACCAGCAGGTCCTGCACGCGCATCCGCTCGCCGGGCCGCAGCCCGATCTTGGACTCGATCGGCCCCGCGCTGTAGTCGGCCGCGCGGAACACGTCGCGCGGGTTGGCGCGCTCGAGCGTGAGCAGCGCGGTCATCAGCTTGGTCGCGCTGGCGATCGAGCGCTCCTCGTCGGGCTCCTTCTCGAACAGCACGTCGCCGGTGGCGGCGTCCACGACGATCGCCGACGGCGCACGCACCTGCGGGCGCTTGGCGGCGCCGGCCGGCGGTGCGCCGAGCGCGATGGACAGCACCACGGCGGCCAGGACCGCGGGGCGTGGGCGGAGCGTCACTCGCGCAACTTGATCTTCTGCCCCGAGACGAGCGCCTGCGGGTCGAGCTCGGGGTTCAGCTCCTGGAGCTTCTCCACCGGGATGCCCGTCTTCTCGGCGATCGAGCCGAGCGTGTCGCCGGTCTTCACGACGTACACGCCCTGGGGAAGCTTGCCCTGGCCCTCGCGGCGCTCCTCCGACTTCTGGCGCCGGCGCTTCTCCCTGGCCAGCTCGAGGTCGCGCTGCTCCTGCTGCGTGGCCGCGTTGTTCGAGGAGTCCTCGTCGTCGCCGCCCAGGCCGCTCGAGAGGATGAGGATCAGCGCGAGCCCGAACCCCACGAGGGCGATCAGCGCAAGCGCGCGGGCGGGGGAACGCTCCTGGGTCGCCATCGCCGTGCTGAGAATACCCGCGGGGAGGCCGTTTCCCTGCCCGTGCAGGGGCCCTTGCGGCTCAGCCGGCCGCGCCCGCGGCGAGCTCCTCCCACTCCACCGCGTGCACGCGGTAGGTGCCCGAGAGGCCCTTCAGCGTCAGCTCGCGCGGCTCGCCGAAGCGCACCTCGGCGGCCATCTCGGTCAGCTCCTTGAGCAGCGAAGAGACCAGCACCTCCCCGCCGCGGGCCTTGGCGGCGATGCGCGCGGCGAGGATCACGTTGCGGCCGAAGAAGTCGTCGCGCTCGCGGATGGCCTCGCCGGTGTGCAGGCCGATGCGGACCCGCATCGCGTCGCCGGGGTGCTCCTCGGCGTGCGCGGCGAACGCGCGCTGGATCGCCACCGCGCACTCCACCGCAGCGGCCGCGCTCGAGAAGGCGACCATGAACCCGTCGCCCTGCGCCTTGACCTCGAAGCCCCCGTGGGCGGCGATCGCCTCGCGCACGATCCGGTTGTGCTCGCGCAGGAGCTGGATCCAGCGCCGGTCGCCGAGCCGTTCGGTCATCTCGGTCGAGCTCTCGATGTCGCTGAACATGATCGTGACCGTGCCGTCCGGCGCGGCCGCCGTGCTCAGGTCGGGGCGGTCGTCCTCGACGGCCGAGGCGACCGCGTCGATCGAGCTGCGCACGTCCGCCGTCTCGATCCCCTGGATGCGCAGCTTCACGCGCAGCCCGCGCTCCACCAGCGCGCGCATCCCCATCGGCTGGGCCGCCTCCAGCCCGGCGTCGGCCAGATCGCTCGCGCGGCGCTCCCCGGCGGACCCGTCGCGGTCCAGGATCAGCTCGGCCCAGGCGATCCGCGTCTCGGCCGCGAACGGCCGCGCCGCGATCCGCTCGTTCATCTCCAGCGCCCGCCGGAAGTGCGACTCCGCCTCCTCGTAGCGGCCCAGGAAGCGGGCCAGGTAGCCGAGGTAGAGCGCCGCCGAGCCCTCGCAGGCCCAGCCGCCGCCGACCACGACGTTGCGCTCCGCGTACGGCAGGAGCTGGTCGTAGAGGCGGCGGGCGGATGCGCGGTCACCAACCCGGATGGCGGTGAGCGTCAGGCACACCACGCCGATCAGCCAGTTCGCGTCGCGGGTCAGCTCGGCCATGTCGTCGCGCATCAGGTCGGCCAGCGTGGCGCGCGCCTCGTCGAGCATCCCCACCTCGGCGTAGACCAGCGACACGGCCGCCCGCCAGGCGGCCACCGCGGGGTAGTCGCCGGCGAAGATCTCGAAGGGCTTGACCATCTCGCTCAGCCGGCCCTGGAGGCGGCGCAGCTCGAACAGCACGACCGCCCCGGCCTGGACCGTGTTCGGCTCGAGCAGCCGCTTGGCCCGCTCCAGCGTCGGGGTGTCGGCGAAGAGCTGCTCGGCCTCGTCGAAGCGCCCGTCGAGCACCGCGCGCATCGCCCTGCGGATCCCGGCCACGCGCAGGTAGTTGGGCTGGCGCAGCTCGCGCGCCTGGCGCGTGTAGGCCTCGAGCTCGGCGTCGGCCCCGCGCAGGTCGCCCATCTCCAGCAGGTCCACGAAGAGCAGGCCGCGGCCTTCGACCGCGTGGGCGCCGATGCCGGCCGACGTGGTCACCTCGACCAGCTCGGTGGCGACCGCCAGCCGCTCCTCGAGCCGCTCCGGGCCCCACATCGCGAAGTGCCGGGCCAGGAGCGCGGTGGCCAGCGCGTGCGGGTCGCCGGCCTCGCGGCCCATCTCCACGGCCTCGCGGCTCAGCAGGTCCGCCCGCTCGCGGTCCACCCAGTAGACCGCGCTCGACAGCGAGGCCAGCAGCGCCGCGCGCAGGGCGCTCGGCTCCTCGCCGCAGGCCTCGAGCCCCTCCTCGACCAGGTCGATCAGCTCGTGCTCCACGCGGCCGATCTCGGCCTTGTTCGCCACGCCGAGGGCGGCCCAGCCCAGCAGGTCGCTCTCACCGGCCGAGCGGGCCACCTCGGCGGCCCGGTAGAAGGTCTCCTTGCCGCGCGAGCCGTCGCCCGCCCGCACCTGCGCGTCGGCCAGCGCGAGCATGAGCTCGGCCCGCCGCCGCCCGGACATGCCGCCGCGCAGCTCGAGCGCCTGGAGCGCGCGCTCGTAGAAGTTCGCCGCGTCCTCGTAGGCCATCAGCGACATGGCCCGCATCGCGGCGCGGATCGAGTAGTCGATCGCCTTGTCCAGCTCCTGGGCCTCGAGGAAGTGATGGGCGAGCCACTCGAGGTGCTCCTCGGAGTCGCTCCCGTAGACGCGCTCGATCGTCTCCCCCACGCGCCGGTGGATGCGCACCCGGCGCATCACGCCCAGCTCCTCGTACAGCGACTCGCGAACGAGCGCGTGCGAGAACGTGAAGCGGCCCACGCCGGCGGGCTGGATCACGCGCGCGGCCACGGCCTCGTCGAGCACCTCGAGCAGGCGCTCGCGGGTCAGGTCGTTCGGGTCCTTCTCGGGGTTGACGGCGAGGGTCTCGTCGCAGACCACCGGGCCCAGGACGTCCACGGCGAACTCGCGGCCCAGCACGCAGGCGGAGGAGAGGACCCAGTTGCAGTCCTTCGAGAGCCGGTCGAGGCGGCGGCCGACGACCTCGCGCACGCCCTGCGGGATCGTGACCAGCACGTCCGAGAGGTCGGCGTCCGACTCGAGGTGCCCCTCGGAGGCCAGCAGGCTGACGATCTCCGACACGAAGAACGGGTTGCCCTCGGTCTCCTCGTGGACGGCGCGGACCAGACGGTCGGGCGGACGCAGGCTGGCGGTCACCTCGATGAAGCGGGCCACGTCGGGCCGGGTCAGGCCGCGCAGCAGCACGCGCTCCACCAGGCTCTCGCGGGCCAGCTCGCCGAGCACGCTCGAGAGCGGGTGCTTGCGGCTCAGCTCGACGTCGCGGTAGGTGCCGAGCACGAGGATGCGCGACCCGCCCAGCTCGCGGGCCATGAACTCGAGCAGCAGCAGCGACGGCGTGTCCGCCCAGTGGAGGTCGTCGAGCACGAGCACGAGCGGCTCGCGGCGGGAGGCGTTGCGGAGGAAGGTGGTGACGCTGTCGAACAGCCGGAAGCGCGCCTGCTCGGAGTCGGCGGGGGAGGCCGGCTCGGCGAAGCCCTCGCCGTCGAGCGCGCCGCGCACGTCGCCGACCACCTGGGCGATGTCGCGCGCTCCCGCCCCCATGTCCTGCTTCAGCTCGTGCTTCGGGCGCTCCTCCATGTAGGCGCGCGCGATCTGGACCCAGGGCCAGTAGGCGGGCGCGCCCTCGCCCTCGTAGGCGCGGCCGATCAGCACGCGCGCGCCGCGCAGGCGGGCGTAGGTGACGATCTCCTGGGCCGTGCGCGTCTTGCCGATGCCGGGCTCGCCCACCAGCATGACCAGGCGCCCGCGCCCCTCGAGCGAGGCCTCGAGCGAGGCGCGGAGCTGGGCCAGCTCCTTCTCGCGGCCCACGAACACGCCCTCCGCCAGCGAGCCGACCCGGTCGGCGTGGGCGGCCTCGCGC
>JALZEZ010000102.1 GCA_030861775.1 Actinomycetota bacterium | reverse complement strand
GCCGGAGTCGCAGGAGCAGGCGACCCAGCCCCAGCAGGGCAACCCGAGCGACAGGGCGGTCCTCTCCTCCGACGGCCGCACCGCGATCCCGCCGGACAGCGCCCCCGAGCCGGTCAAGCGCGCCATCCAGGCCGCCAACCGGATCACCGACAAGCCGTACCGCTACGGCGGCGGCCACGGCGACTGGGAGGACTCCGGCTACGACTGCTCCGGCGCGGTGAGCTACGCCCTCCACGGCGGCGGCCTGCTCGACCGCCCGCTCGACTCCTCGGGCCTGGCCCGCTGGGGCGAGGCCGGGGCCGGCGAGTGGATCACCGTCTACGCCCACTCCGGGCACGCCTACGTCGTGATCGCCGGCCTCCGCTTCGACACCTCGAGCGGCGGCGACAACAACGGCAGCGGCCCGCGCTGGCGCACCCGCTCACGGTCGTCGGACGGGTACACGGCCCGCCACCCGGCCGGCCTCTGAAAAAGGGGTCTGACCCCTTTTTTGCAGTTCTGTAACACAGGGCCCGGGGGTCGCGGTTCGCCGCTGCCCCCACCGGCTTCTGGCCCTATATAGACTTCTGTGTTGGATCTATGTAGAGTTCTTGCTAGCCATGCGGATCTCACATCAGACGAAGCTGGTCTTCCAGGTGTTCCTCGACTCGCCGAGCGACGAGAGCTACGGATTCGAGCTGGCGAGCGCCTCCGGGTTGCCGGCCGGGACGATCTACCCGATCCTCCGCCGCCTCGAGGAGGCCGGGTTCGTGACCGGGCGCTGGGAGGAGATCGACGAGTCCGAGCACGGCCGCCGCCGCCGCCGCTACTACCGCCTCACCGGCGAGGGCCGGCGCAAGGCCCGCGAGGCGACCGCGAAGGAAGCGCCGGCGCTGCGGCAGCTCGTCCCGGGGTGGTCGGCGCGATGAGATACGTGCCATACGAGCCCACGGACAGACAGCTCACCCAGATCCTCCTGAGAATCGCAAGCACCGTACGCCACCACCCCGATGCCGAGCGCGTGTTTCTCCGGCTCGTCCACCAGACCGAAGAGCAAAGCGGAATCACGTTTGACAAGCGCCTCGTCAGCGCCGTGCGCGACGACTTCCTGCTACCTCGCTCGCGGGCACAAGGGATCGGGCGCGGGACCGAACACTCGCGGCGAGCGTCGGGCCGCCACCCCACGGGCGCGCTGAAGTTCGCGGCGCGGTTGCTTCCCGCCCGTGTGCGGCGCGACTGCCTCGACGAGTGGAAGGACCATGTGATCGAGGCGGAGAAGGCGGGGCAGTCGGCCCGCATGACCCGCGTGTCGATCCTCTTCCGTGCGCTCCTCCCGCTCGCCGTCCGCAGCCGGATGCGCATTCGTCGCCGTAGCGTGCGCAAGCCGTAGGAGGAGCACTGGGTGGCGGTCGTGCTCCTGCTCATAGCGCTTGCGCTGTCGATCGCGGCCGATCTGCCGGTGCTCGCGCTGGTCGTGGTCCCATTCCTCGTTGGCATCGCGGCCACCGAGCTCGATGCCAACGGCGAGGCCATGGGGCGCGCGCTGGTGCGACTCGCGGCCTTCGCGCTACCGCGCCGCGTCCGCTCCGAGTATCTCGACCAGTGGATCGACCACGTGCTCTGCGCGGAGGAGGCCTCAGATCACGGGATCCGGCCGCTGATGGTCGGAGCGTCGATCCTCTTCCTCGCGGCGCCGCTCCTCGCCGTGCTCACCCGGTTCGGCTCGCGCGGCACCATGCCCGTGCCCGCCGCCGATCACCTTGAGGAGGTGTCCGAGGAGACCAGGCTCGCCTGGCGCGACGGGAACGAGGAGGTCACCGTGACCCACGTGAGGCGAATCGTCCGCAGGCGACGGGGCCCCGGCCCGCTCTAGTCCACGGCCTTCGCTCCCGATGCGGGCCCGGGGGTTATCGGCTGGCGGCCTTCGCGCGCGAGCCCTTCTTCGCCCGGGCCAGGCTCTCCTCGAGCGCGGCCATCAGGTCCGGCGCCGCATCGGGCTCGTCGCGCGGCTCGGGCAGTTTCAGCTTCCGGCCCTTCTTCTTGTCGCGGATGATCTTCAAGAGCCGCTTTCGGTGGCGGTCCTCGTACTTCTTCGGATCGAACTTGCGGGTGAGCGCGTCGACGAGCGCGACCGCCTGGTCGACCTCCTCCTTCGCCGGAGCCGTCCGCTTGGCCGCCGTGGGAGCGATCCCCTTCGTGGGCCGCACCTCGTCGTGGAAGAGCATCGTCGTCAGCGAGATCGCGCCGTCGCGCACGCGCAGCGCCACCAGGTACTCCTTCGTGCGCAGCACGAACCGCCCGATCGCCACCTTCCCGCTCGCGTCCATCACCTCGGCCAGCAGCCGGTAGGCGCGCGCCGCGCCCTCGCCCGGCGCGGGCATGAGGAAGTACGGGTGGTCGAAGTAGATCGGGTCCACCTCGGCCAGGTCCACGAACTCCTCGATGTCGATCGTGCGCGTCTTGGTCGGCTCGGCCGCGGCCAGCTCCTCGTCGGTGAGCGCTACCCACCTGCCCTTCGAGACCTCGTAGCCGTGGACGATCTCCTCCCACGGCACCTCCTCGTCCTCCTCGGAGCAGAAGCGCCTGGTCTCGATCGGCGCGCCGTCCTTCTCGTGGAGCTGGCGGAAGTGCACGCCCTCGTCGCGGATCGCGCTGTGGAGCGCGACCGGCACGTTCACCAGGCCGAAGCTCAGCGACCCGTTCCAGAGCGAGCGCGGCACCTCAGCCCTTCCCCTTCACGCTCGCCTCGAGAGCCGCCATCAGCAGGTCCGGCGCCATCTCCGGGTGGTGGCGCTCGGGCAGCTCGATCTCCTTGCCGCTCTTCTTGCGCTCGATCAGCTTCATCACCGCGTCGCGGTAGGTGTCCTCGTGCCTCTCCGGCCTGAACGACGTCTCCAGCGAGCTCACCAGCGTCCCGGCCATGTCGATCTCGCGCTTGCCCGGGCGCTTCTGCGGGCTGGGCACGTCCATGTCATTCCCGGACACGACCTCGTCGTGGAAGCGCATCGTGTGCAGGCAGAGCAGCCCGTCCAGCGGGCGCAGCGCCACGAGCTGCTCGCGGTTGTGGAAGACGAAGCGCCCGATGCCCACGCGCTCGCAGCGCCCGAGCGCCTCGTGGAGCACCCGGTACGCGGCCTCGCCGTCCTTCTGCGCGCCCACGTAGTAGGCCCTGTCGTAGTAGACCGGGTCGATCTCCTCCGCGGCCACGAAGTGCTCCAGCTCGATGACCTTCCCGCCGCTCGGGTCGGCGCCGGCCACCTCCTCCTTGCTCAGGACCACGTACTCGCCCTCTGAGACCTCGTAGCCCTTGACGATCTCGTCGTTGTCCACCTCCTTGTCCTCCTTCGAGCAGAAGCGCCGGTGCTGGATCCGCGCCTCGTCGCGCTGGTGCAGCTCGTGGAAGTGGACGGTCTTCGACTCGGTCGCGCTGTAGAGCTTGATCGGCACGGCCACGAGGCCGAACGCGATCGTGCCGTTCCAGATCGAGCGGGGAGCCATGCGGATGATCTACCCGCCCAGCGCCTCCATTAGCAGCACGGTCGACCCGAACACGAAAGCGACCACGGCGATCGCGCCAACCACCCTCGGGTCGGGCCCGCCGTGGATGCCGGTCTCGTGGACCGCCGCGTGGCCGCGGCCGCGCGCGATCAGCCAGCGGTTGGCCGGGAAGGCGAACGCCCCGGCGATCACCAGGGCCACCGACAGGCTCCCCCAGAACAGCTCGTTGCCGAGTCCGGCCTCCATCGCGCCCGGGATCGCGAGCATGATCGCGTTGTCCACGACCTCCATGATCGCGATGCTCAGCGTGTCCGAGGCGAGCGCGATCGGGATGACGCTCCCGAGCGCCAGGCCCGCCCGCAGCAGCGGGAGGCTCGTGAGCGTGTAGCCGAACAGGAAGGCCAGCGCGACGGCGAGCGCCACCGTGCCCCACTCCGAGAACCCGGCCGCGGTCCCGATGATCATGCCGAGGGTCTCGCCGATGGCGCAGCCGGTGAGGCAGTGCAGGGTGGCGCTGAGCGAGACGACGTTGAGGGCGCGGCCGCTCGTGGGGAGCTCGTGGTGGTGGTGATGGTCGTGGTCCATGCGCGGGAGTATACCCCATGGGGGTATATGGCCGCAACCGCGCCGTCCGCGCGCGGGGCAACACTTGACGCATGAGCAAAGGACCCGACGGCGCGCAGGTGAACCGGCGCACCGCGCCGGTGTTCGCGCTCTACCTGGTCGTGATCGTCGCAGGCATCGCCGCCGCAGTCGCGATCGGGCTCGCGCGCGGGTCGGACGACGGCGCGGCCGGCGAGACCGTGGAGCGGTTCGCGCGCGCGATCCAGTCGCGCGACGGCGCGGCCGCCTGCCGTGAGTTGACCGGCCCCGCCCGCAGCGCGCTCGAAGAGCAGGAGCGGAGGCCGTGCGAGGAGGCCATCGTCGAGCTCGAGCTGTCGGGCGGCGAGGTCACGCACGTGGACGTGGCCGAGACCTCGGCCGCCGTGGATTTGAGCGAGGGCGACCGCTCGTATCTCGACGACACCCCGTCCGGCTGGCGCATCAGCGCCGCGGGCTGCAAGCCCCGCCCGAACCTGCCCTACGAGTGCGAGCTGGAGAGCTGAGCGTGCGGTTCGCCCGCTGGAACGGGCTCAGCATCGTCTTCGGGCTGCTCTTCCTGGGCGCGCTCGTCTTCCAGGCGATCGCGGGTCACGCCGACTTCAACGAGGAGCAGCGCCAGCACCACGCCAGCGACGTGTCGTTCGGCCGCTACGTCACCTCCGCCGCGTACGCGGTCGCGGTGCTCGAGAACTGGCAGTCGGAGTACCTCCAGTTCGCCCTGTACGTGCTGGCCACGGTCTGGCTCATCCAGCTCGGCTCGACCGAGTCGAAGCAGCTCGGCAAGGAGGGAGGCGAGTCGGACGAGGAGCAGAAGGTCGGCGAGCACGCGGACGACGAGTCGCCGCCCTCGGCGCGGGCCGGGGGCCTGCGCACCCTGCTCTACTCGAACTCGCTCTTCATCGTCATGGGGCTGATCTTCCTCGGCTCCTGGGCGGCCCAGTCGGTCACCGGCTGGGTGGAGTACAGCGACCAGCGCTTCGAGCACCAGATGGACACGATCTCCTGGTGGAGCTACCTGGGCAGCGCGGACTTCTGGGAGCGCTCGCTCCAGAACTGGCAGTCGGAGTTCCTCGCGGTGGGCTCGATGGCGATCCTCAGCGTGTACCTGCGCCAGCGCGGCTCGTCGCAGTCGAAGCCGGTCGGCTCCGCGCACCACGCCACGGCCGAGGAGGGCTGACTCAGATCCAGATGCGCGCGGCGGCCGGCCCCATCGCGGCGGGGTCGATCGGCGTCTCGCCCGCGTCGCGCTGCCGCTCCGACTCCGCCGCCTCGCCCAGGTAGGGGGCGAGGTACTCCCCGGAGATCTTGCTCGGCGGCCACCACAGCGCGTGGTCGGAGATCTCCGAGTCCTCGCCGTGGCCGCCCTCTAGGTGGTGGGCCAGGTAGCGCGGCTCGCCGCCGGTGAGGAGCTGGCCGCGCAGCACCGGGCGGAACGGCTCGGGCTCCACGTCGGCGCCCGCCTCGTGGGCGATCGCCTTGGCCGCGACCACCGCCTGCTGGCACGCGATGCCCCCCTGCTTGACCGGGAAGATCGTCCCGTCGCCCGCCGCGTAGACGCCGTCCGCGCCCGGCACACGGGCGTTCGCGTCGATCGGGATGAAGCCGTGGTCGTCGCTCGGCAGGCCCTCGATGGCCCGGCCGACGATCCGCGGCAGGGTCACGATCCGCTCGCACTCGAGCCGGTCGCCCGCGGGGTGGAGGACCAGCTTCCCAGCGCCCTCGATCTCGGCGCTGGCCCCGGTCCGCACCGCGACACCGGACTCCCGGAGCAGCTCCGCCACCTCCTCGCTGGACTGCATCCCGAAGATCCCGAGCGGGCGCTCCTCGGGGGTGACCAGCGTGACCTCGGCGTCGCCGGGCCCGACCTCGCGCAGGCGCTTGGCGGTCATCAGCGCCAGCTCGTAGAGCGGGAGCGGCCACGTGGTGCCCGGGGGCACCACGAACACCAGCCGCTTCACGTAGCCGCCCTCGAGGTCCTGGACCAGGCCGTGCAGCGTCTCGGTGTCCTCCTGGCCCCTGAACGTGGTCGCGTGCTCGTAGGCCGGCTCGCGGCGGGCGCCGACGGCCACCAGCAGCGCGTCGTACGGCACCTCCGCGCCCTCGCCGGTCCTGGCCGTGCGTCCCTCGGTGTCCACGCCGGCGAGCGGCTGGTGGACCAGCTCCAGGTCGAGGTCCTCGGCCACGCGCGAGAGCGGGTAGCGCTTGGCCTGGCCGGTCGCGAACGGGGCCCCCACGCTGAGCGGCTGGTAGACCAGCTCGGTCTCGGGGGCGAGCATGGTCAGGGTCACGGCCTGGCCCGCGAGCTTGCGCAGCGCGATCACGGCCTCGAGCGCGGCCACCCCGCCGCCGGCGACGACGACTCTCATCGGATGGACCCTACCCGTCCGCGCCTGGAATGTCGCGCTCCTGACAATGCCGGCGGGCGCGGCGCGACAACCCCGCCGGGGCCGGGTTGCGGGCGGTGATGACAGCGAGACGGGAGGCTGACATGAAGCTCATCCGAAGGCTGCGCCCGCAGGGGCGCTCGACATGGGTGCTGGCGTGCGCGACCGCGCTGGCGATCGGGGTGACCTCCGCCGCCACCGGCGCGGTGGGCGACCCGGTGCTGGTCGGCAAGCGGACCGCCGCCGAGGGCCAGACCGCGATCGTCGGGACCAGCACGACGTTCGCGACCCGGCAGTCGAACAACAACGAGAACGACGGCGGGGCGGCCAGCTACGGCTGCCGCGCGAACCTGGCCGCCGAGCCGTGCCTGTACGTGCTGAACCACCGCGGAGGCGAGGCGTTCTTCTTCCGCGCCAAGGGCTCCGAGCGCGCCGGGTTCATCGAGGTCGTGCCGCCGCAGGGCAAGACGGCCGACGACGTGGCGCCGTTCTTCACCAACGCCACCGGCGTGGCGACGGGGCTGAACGCCGACGAGGGCGACGGCCGCTCGGCGGACGAGATCGCGTCGGCCGCCGTGGCCGCGGCGCAGCCGCGGTTCGCGCGCGTGAACGCCGCCGGGACCGAGGTGACCGGGCGCGGGCTGGCGCAGGCGGCCGCCGTGCAGAAGGTCGGCACCGGCGAGTACAAGGTCACCTTCGACGCGGACGTGTCGAAGTGCGCGCTGAGCGCGACCCAGACGACCGCCACCGACGCCGGGGCGGCCGCGGCGGTGCCGGTCAGCGGCGACACGAAGGCGGTGACCGTCGTGACCCGCGCGGGCGGCGGAGCGGACGGGACCGGCGCCACGGCCCCTGCCGACCGGCCGTTCGACCTGGTGGTCAACTGCTGAGCCGAGGAGACCGAAGCCCCGGGCCCGCACGGCCCGGGGCTTTTGGTTAGGGTCACCCGATCGCTTGGTGTCGACCACCCCATAAGCGCCGATGAGCAACGACGGGGGCCTCAGGGTCAGGCGCGACGTGCAGTCCCTGCTCGCCGAGGGGGACACCGGGCGCAAGGTGCTCGACGACTACGCGCGCGCGATCACGGCGATGCGCGAGCGCGACAGCGGGACGGGCCCGCCCAGCGATCCGCTGAGCTGGCGCTTCCAGGCCGCGATCCACGGGCTCGAGGGCGTCCCCCGGTCCGTCAACCACCCGAAGTTCTGGTCGAGCTGCCGGCACAACAGCTGGTTCTTCCTCCCCTGGCACCGGCTCTACCTGCTCGAGTTCGAGCGCATCGTCCAGCTCCACCTCGGCGACGACACGTGGTCGCTGCCGTACTGGGACTACACCAAGCCCGACGACGAGTCCGCGCGCCTGCTCCCGGAGCCGTTCCGCGTGCCGCAGGAGGGCAACGCCCTGTGGACGGCCCAACGGGAGCCGAACGTCAACGATCCCGAGCGGCCGGCCCCGGTCCCGTGGGAGTACGCGGACGCGACGGGCGCCCTCAAGGCCCGCGCCTTCACCCGCGACGGCGACGATCCGGCGACCACGTTCGCGGGCGGCGTCGTCCAGGACGTCATCCCCGTGCACAGGGCACGCGGCTCGCTCGAGGGCATTCCGCACGGGATGGTCCACGGCGTCGTCGGCGGACAGGACCCACCCGGCCTGATGTCCGACTTCGCGACGGCTGGGCTGGATCCGATCTTCTGGCTCCATCACGCGAACATCGACCGCCTGTGGGACGTCTGGATCCGGACCTGGGGCGCCGGCGCGATGCCGAGCACGGACAACTGGCGGTCCGCCAAGTTCAGGCTCTTCGGCCCGGACGGCGAGATCGACGAGCGCGCCACCGGCGATCTCCTCGTGAGCGAGAATCTCGGCTATGAGTACGAGTCGACCGAGCCGCGCAGGCCGGCCGGGCCCCGCGTCCGGGGGCGTCCCGATACCGAGGAGGAGCGCGCGCCGGTGCCGCCGAAGCTGGTAGGCGCGGCCACGGAGATCCCGTTCTCCGGGCGCGCCGACGTGGACATCGAGCTCACCCCGCCGCGGGGGATGAGGACCCTGACCCGCGCCGCCTCGCGGGAGACACCGGACCGCTGGTACCTGCGAGTGGAGGACATCGTCGGCGCCAGGCCGACGGTGCCGGCCTACGACGTCTACGTCAACGTTCCCGAGGGCGAGCGCGCGAGCGACCATCCCGAGCTGCGCGCGGGCGGCGTGGCCAGCTTCGGCATCCGGGAGGCGAGCCAGCCGGACTCCGAGCACGGCGGACAGGGGCTCACCGACGTCTTCGACATCACGGACCTCGTCGCGGAGCTGTTCGACGGGAAGGGATGGGACCCGAGCGCGCTCAAGGTGACGGTCGTCCCCGCGAGCGTCGCGGGCGAGGTCGAGGAGGGCGGCGACGTCCGCGCCGGCCGGATCAGCGTCTACGCCGGCTAGCGCGCTCGCCGCCGGACGCGAGCTCGTCTGGCGCAACCCGGCCTGGTGGTTCGCCGCGGCGGCGGCGAGCGCGTGGGGGCTGCTTGCCCTCACCGCCCTCCACCCGCTCGTGCACGACGGACACGGCGATCCGGCGCGGATGCCCGCCGGCGCCGCCCTCGGGTCGTGGACCCTGATGGTCGTCGCGACGATGCTGCCGTGGGCGGCCGCCGACGCACGCTGGCTGGGGTTCCGCGTCCTGCCGGCGTGCCGGCAGGAGGCGATCGCCGCGTTCGGGGCCGCGTTCCTGGCGGCGTGGATCGCGGCGGGGATCGTCGCGCTCCTCGCGACGGCGC
>JALZEZ010000362.1 GCA_030861775.1 Actinomycetota bacterium | reverse complement strand
AGGACGCGCCGCGCACGAGCAAGGCCGCGAGCGGCCCGGTCCGCCCCGGTGACTTCCTCGCACTCGAGCGCGTGGCGAGCGGCTTCGACCAGCCGCTCGGGCTCGAGCGCGACCCCGGCTCGGGCGACCTGTACGTGGTCGAGCAGCCCGGCACGGTGCGCCGCCTCGACGGCGACGGCCCGGGCCAGACGCTGATCGACATCGCCGGCCAGGCGGTCAGCGGCGGCGAGCAGGGCCTGCTCGGCCTCGCCTTCCACCCGGGCTACGCCGAGAACGGCCGGCTCTTCCTCCACTACACGAACCGGGACGGGGACACCCGCGTGGACGAGTACCGCGCGCGGGGCGGCACCGCCGACCCCGCCACCCGCCGCGAGCTGCTCGCCGTGGACCAGCCCTACTCCAACCACAACGGCGGCCAGCTCTCGTTCGGCCCCGACGGCCTGCTCTATCTCGGTCTCGGCGACGGCGGCGACGCCGGCGACCCCCACGACAACGCGCAGAACCTCGACGCCCGGCTCGGCAAGATCCTGCGCCTGGACGTGGACCGCCCGGACCAGGACTGGACGCCGGTCGCGTACGGCCTCCGAAACCCCTGGCGCTTCTCGTGGGACCGGGAGACCGGATCGCTGTGGATCGCGGACGTGGGGCAGGACGAGCGCGAGGAGATCGACGTGGTCACGGAGCTCGGGGACCCGCCGGGGCCGAACTTCGGCTGGCCCGCCTTCGAGGGCACGCACGACTTCGACGGCCGCGATCCGTCCGGCCCCGGCCGCCTCGTCTTCCCGGTGGCCGAGTACGGCCACGACGAGGGCTGCTCGGTCACCGGCGGCTACGTGTACCGGGGGACCCGCAACCCGCGCATGCGCGGGCGCTACGTCTACGCCGATGTCTGCAGCGGCCGGATCTGGACCCTGAAGGCCGGCCGCGACAGCGCCTCGGACGTCCGCCGCGAGGACGACGAGCTCGAGCAGCTCGCGTCGTTCGGGGAGGACGCGAGCGGCGAGCTGTACGCAATCTCGCTCGCCGGGCGGATATTCCGAGTCGGCGCGTCGGATTAGACGAAAGTTCGTTACATTTCCGGCGGAGTTAGGGCACCCTAAGCACATGACTCGCGACGACCCGATGATCGAGCTGCGCGGCGCCACCAGGCGCTTCGGCGCGGTGCATGCCGTCAGCGACGCCGATCTCTCCGTCGAGCGCGGCGAGCTGCTCGCCGTCCTCGGCCCGAGCGGCTGCGGCAAGACCACGATGCTGCGCCTCGTGGCGGGCTTCGAGGAGCCGGACGCCGGCGAGGTCCGCATCGACGGCCGACAGGTGGCGGGCACCGCCTGGGTGCCGCCCGAGCGCCGCCACGTGGGCATGGTGTTCCAGGACTACGCGCTGTTCCCGCACCTGAGCGTGGCGGAGAACGTCGGCTACGGCCTGCCGCGCCGCCGCCGCGCCGCGCGCGTGGCCGAGGTGCTCGACCTGGTCGGCCTGAGCGGCCTCGAGCGCCGCCACCCGCACGAGCTCTCCGGCGGCCAGCAGCAGCGCGTGGCGCTGGCCCGCGCGCTCGCGCCCCAGCCGTCGGTGGTCCTGCTCGACGAGCCCTGGAGCAACATCGACCCGCTCCTGCGCGGCGCCATGCGCGACGACATCGCCCGCATCCTGCGCGCCGCCGGGGTCACGGTCGTCCTCGTCACGCACGACCAGGAGGAGGCCTTCTCGCTCGCCGACCGGATCGCCCTGATGGACGCCGGCCGCATCGTGCAGGTCGGGACCCCCGAGGACATGTACTACCACCCGGTCTCGCGCCGGGTGGCGGAGTTCGTCGGGGCCACCAACTTCGTGGACAGCGACAGCCAGATCGGCATGAAGCTGGCCAAGGACGCGATCGGCGAGGTGCTGGTGCGGCCGGAGCTCGTGGGCCTGACCCTCGACGACAGCGCGGCGCACACCGTCATCGGCCGCGAGTTCCGCGGCCACGACGTGTTCTACCGCGTCGACCTGGGCGACGGGAGCACGATCTGCTCGCAGCGGCCCTCGAACGAGGTCGTGCCGCTCGGCGCGCGCGTGCGGGTCGAGCTGCACGACGGCCCGGTCAAGGTCTTCACGCACTAGTGCGGCGCGCGCTCGCCCTCCTCGCGGCCGTCGCGGCCCTGACCCTGGCCGCCTGCGGTGGCGACGACGGCGGCGACGGCGTCTCCGGCGGCCCCGACAAGCTCACGATCTACTCCGGCCGCGCCGAGCCGCTGGTGGGCGACCTCTTCGACCAGTTCGAGAAGGCGGCCAAGATCGAGGTCGAGGTCCGCTACGGGGACAGCGCCGAGCTGGCGGCCACGATCGCGGAGGAGGGCGACAACAGCCCGGCGGACCTCTTCTTCTCCCAGGACGCGGGCGCGCTGGGCGCGGTGGCCGAGCGCGGCCTGCTGGCCAAGCTGCCGCCGGCGCTCGCCAACCGGGTCGACGCCCGCTTCCGCGACGACGACGGCCGCTGGGTCGGGGTCTCCGCCCGCGCCCGGGTGCTGGCCTACAGCACCGAGCGCCTGAAGCCCGCCGACCTGCCGCGCAGCGTGTTCGACCTGACCGGCGAGCGCTGGAAGGGCAAGCTCGGCTTCCCGCCCTCGAACGCGTCGTTCCAGGCGTTCGTGAGCGCGATGCGGATCGACGTAGGCGACGACCGCACCCGCGACTGGCTCGAGGCCATCGACGCGAACGAGCCCAAGCTCTACGAGAACAACCTCCAGACGGTGGAGGCGATCGAGCGCGGCGAGGTCGACGCCGGCCTCGTGAACCACTACTACCTGTACGAGATCCGGCGCGAGCAGGGCGACGTCCCGGTCGAGAACCACTTCTTCCGCACCGGCGACCCGGGCTCGCTCGTGAACGCGGCCGGGGTGGGGATCCTCGAGCCCGGCGACACCCCGGACGCGGCGCGGCGCTTCCTCGAGTACCTGCTCTCGCGCGACGGGCAGCGCTACTTCGCGGAGAAGACCGCCGAGTACCCGCTGGCCGCGGGCGTCAAGCCCGGCCCCGAGCTGCGTCCGCTCGACCGCGTGCAGGGCCCGTTCATCGACCTCGGCATGCTCGGCGAGAAGCTGCCCTCGACGCTCGAGATGATCGAGGAGGCCGGGCTCACCAACTGATGCGGCGCGCGCCGGTGGCGCTGGGGGGGACGGCCACCGTGGTCGCGGCGCTCGTCTGCCTGCCGCTGGTGTACCTGGTCGTGCGCGCGGCCGAGGGCGGCGCGGACGCCTGGGACATCCTCCTGCGCGACCGCACCTGGGAGCTTGTGGGCCGCACGGTCCTGCTGGTCGCGGCCGTGACGGCGGCCACCGTGGCCGTGGGCGTCCCGCTGGCCTGGCTCGTGACCCGCACCGACCTGCCCGGCCGCCGGGTCTGGGCCGTGGCCGCCGCGCTCCCGCTGGTGATCCCGAGCTACGTGGTGGCGCTGGCGCTGCTGTCGGCGTTCGGCTTCGACGGGCTGCTCGCCGACCTCGACATCGGCGGCTTCGGCGGCTCGCTGGTGGCGCTCACGCTGGCCACCTATCCCTACGTGTTCCTGCTGACCGCGGCCGCCCTGCGCCAGCTCGACACCTCGCTCGAGGACGCCTCCCGGGCGCTCGGGCGCTCGCGCCGCTACACGTTCATGCGCGTCACGCTGCCGGTGATCCGGCCCTCGGTGGCGGCCGGGGCGCTGCTGGTCGCGCTCTACACGATCTCGGACTTCGGGGTGGTGTCGCTGATGCGCTACGACACGCTCACGCGGGCGATCTTCCAGCAGTACCGGACCTCGTTCGACCGCACCCCCGCCGCGGTGCTGGGGCTGCTGCTGGTGGCCCTCACGATCGTCGTCCTGCTGCTCGAGGCCCGTGCCCGCGGGCGGGTCCGTCTCGCGAGCGCGGGCAGCCGCGGGTCGCAGGGCGCCCCGCCGGTGCAGCTCGGCCGCTGGCGCTGGCCGGCGCTCGGAGCGACGCTCGGCGTGATCGTCGCCGCCCTGGTCGTGCCCGTCTCGGTGCTCGTGCACTGGGCCGGTCGCGGGGTGGACGGCGAGACGGTGGACGCCGTCTGGCGGGCGGCCGGGAACTCGCTGCTCGGCTCGGGGC
>JALZEZ010000101.1 GCA_030861775.1 Actinomycetota bacterium | reverse complement strand
ACGCGGCCCCGACCAGCGCTTCGACTCGGGCGTGGTGGGGCTGAAGGCGCGGGTCGGCGCGCGCTGGGTGGACCTGATCGAGCCCCGCCCGCGGACGATCGCGAAGCAGATCCACTCGAGCGGCCCGGTGATGATCGGAGCGCCGGGCGAGGTCGGCTACCTGTGGGGCGAGCGGATCGTGCCGCGCGCCGGCGGTGTCGACATCGTGGGCGGCTTCCGCGTGCGCGACCCGGAGCGGCTCGACATGCCCGGCCGCTGGCTGCGCCGGGGCGTGACCTTCCGCTACCGGCCGTCGAATCGCGGGCTCACGCTGACCTGGGACGCCCAGGCGGGCGACCGCTACCGGGTCATGACCTGGGCGAACGGCGGCAGGTACCGAGCGGTGCCGGGGGGGATCCGGATCGGCTCGGGCCGGCACCGGTTCAGCGTGGCGCCGCCGTCGTGGGACGTCGGCAGCGTCCAGGCGGGCTGCTGCTCGCTGGACGTCCGCGGCGTGGCCGGCACGATCACCGCGCCGGGCCCCGGCCCGCTCACCTGGCGCATCGAGCCGGCCGGCTAGCGCCACTACCCTTCAGGCGATGCCCTCCAAGCGGCAGATCCACGTGGGCGGCGTGCCGATCGGCGGCGGCGCGCCCGTCGCGGTCCAGTCGATGACGAAGACGGAGACCGCGGACTTCGAGGCCACCATGCGGCAGATCCACGCGGTGGCCGACGCCGGCGGCGACCTCGTCCGCTGCGCCGTTCCGCGCGACAAGGACGCCGAGGTGCTCAAGCGGATCGTGGCCGAGTCGCCGATCCCGGTGATCGCCGACATCCACTTCAACTACACGCTGGCGCTGAAGTCGATCGACGCCGGCGCGCACTGCATCCGCCTCAACCCGGGCAACATCGGGGGACCGGACAAGGTGGCCCAGGTGGCCGAGCGGGCCAAGGCGGCGAAGGTCCCGATGCGCATCGGGGTCAACTCCGGCTCGCTGCCCAAGCACCTGCACGAGCTCGAGCGGGAGAACGCCGTGGAGGCGCTGGTCCAGGCCGCGGTCGAGTTCGTGGAGCTGATGGAGCGGCTCGACTTCACCGACTTCAAGGTCTCGATCAAGTCCACCAGCGTGCCCAACACGATCGCCTCGAACCGCCTGCTGGCCGATCGCATCGACTACCCGCTGCACCTGGGGATCACCGAGGCCGGCACGAAGTGGTCCGGTTCGCTCAAGTCGGCGGTGGGCCTCGGCACGCTGCTGGCCGACGGCATCGGCGACACGATCCGCATCTCGCTCTCCACCTTCCACGCGGAGGAGGAGGTCAAGGTCGCCTGGGAGATCCTGAAGGCGCTCAAGCTGCGCCAGCGCGGGCCCGAGCTGATCGCCTGCCCCACCTGCGGGCGGCTCCAGTTCGACATGGACACCGTGGTGGCGGAGATCGAGCAGCGGCTGGAGGCCTACGAGGAGCCGATCGAGGTGGCGGTGCTGGGCTGCGCGGTGAACGGCATCGGCGAGGCCTCGCACGCCGACTTCGGCATCACCGGGGCGAAGAACGAGGGCCTGATCTTCGCCCAGGGCAAGCCGCTACGGAAGGTCCCGCAGGAGCGGCTGGTGGACGAGCTGTTCGTGGAGATCGACCGCTCGCTGGCCCGCGGCCGCACCGAGTTCGAGGCCGCGAAGGCCGCCGAGGGCGCCGAGTGGCTCGAGCGGATCGAGAACGAGAACGCCGACGAGCTGACCCCCGAGCGGCTGGCCAAGCTCGAGGCCGAGGCGGCCCGGGCGGAGGCGGACGGGAACGGCTCCACCGGCGTGCAGCTCCCTCAGGTCAAGAAGGTCAGCCTCGACGAGGCCCAGTCGCCCACCGAGGGCCGCCGCTTCACGCGCGCCTGATCCGTTTTACCCCCTATGAGGGGTGAAAGGGATCAATCGCGTGCGCGCTCGGGCAGCGACGGGCTCCAGCCGGCCAGGTCGTCCGCGCTGACCGGCGCCGGGCGGTCGCCGTCCGCGTCTCCGGCGCGGACCGCGTCGCACAGCGCCGCCACTACCGAGGGGTCGAACTCGGCGCCGCGGCCGCGGCGGATCTGCTCGAGCGCCTCGTCCGGCGTCCTCGCGGCCGAATAGGGGCGGTCGGTGACCATCGCGTCGTAGGCGTCGCAGGCGAAGATGATCCGCGAGCCGAGCGGGATCGACTCGCCGGCCAGCCCGTCGGGATAGCCGCCGCCGTCGTAGCGCTCGTGCGACGAGCGCACCAGCCGCGCCACGGGCACGAGCGCCGGGGCCGCGGAGAGAATCGCCTCGCCGATCACGGTGTGACGGCGGACGAAGCTCCACTCGCCGTCGTCGAGCGAGCCGGGCTTGTCGAGGATCGCGTCCGGGATGGCCATCTTGCCCACGTCGTGCAGCTCGGCCCCGCGGGCGATCTCGTCCACGGCCTCGGGGGTCATCCCCAGCCGCCGCGCCACGGCGCTCGCCAGCCGGGCAACGGAGCGCAGGTGGTCGTGCAGGTCGGGCTCGCGCTCGCGCAGCACGCGCATCAGCACGTCGCGGGTCTGGGTGCGCGGGGAGTTGGCCCGGGAGGACTTCTGCCGGTACAGCCGGCGGTCGGCGATCTGGAGCGCCTCGGAGGTGGTGACCGCCTCGGCCGGGACCCGCACGGAGCCGAACGACGCCGCCACGCTGAAGCCGAACCCGACCTCGGTCAGGGCCTGCCGCGCGCGGGCGGCGAAGACCTCGGCGTCGCGGTCGCGCAGCAGCACGCAGAACTCGTCGCCGCCCATGCGGTAGGCGGAGCCGGCGCCGGCCACGCTCGCGCCCAGCTTCTGGCCCAGCCGGGCCAGCAGGGCGTCGCCGGCCGGGTGGCCGAAGCCGTCGTTGTAGGCCTTGAAGCCGTCGAGGTCGTACGCGACGAGCGTCACCGGCTCGCCCTCCCCCAGCGCGGCCTCCAGGTCCTGGAGCAGCCCGCGCCGGTTGCCGAGCCCGGTCAGCGCGTCGGTGACCGCCTCGTGGCGGCTGGCCACCAGCATCGAGCGGTTGTCGCGGAAGGCCAGCAGCATCCGCGCGGTGCCCAGGACGAGCGTGACGGTGGCAAGGGCCATGGCGGTGTGGTCGACCCGCACGAAGTGGTCGTAGGCAAGCAGGGCGATGGCCGCGAGCGCGGCGCACGAGGTCACGGCGAGCGTGCCCGCCCCGCGCTCGGTCTCCTGCATCGGCGGCCCGGGCTGCCAGGCGGCGGCGGCCAGCAGCAGCGTCGAGGCCGGCCACAGCGTGTCGAGCAGGCCGCCGGACACGTACGTGTCGCGCGCGATCTGTTGCAGGTAGACCACGTCGGCCACCGCGCTCAGGCTCAGCCCGAGCCCCAGCACGAGCCACATCCGGTCGAGCCGCCAGCCGGTGGCCGTGAACACGCCGAGCACGATCGACAGGAGCAGCATGTCGCCGGTCGGGTAGGCCAGGTTGACCACCTTGGTCCAGGTGGGCGCCCCGATCACGCCGTCGAGCAGGGTAGGGAGGAAGAGAGCGGAGCCGACCGCCGCGGCGGCGGCCGCGGCCATGAAGCCGTCGATCCAGGCGCTGCGGGGCAGACGCGGGACTCGGGCCGCCACCAGCATGCCCAGCGCCACGTAGCAGGCGGGGTAGAAGCTCAGCCAGCCGGCGTCGGCGAAGGTCACGCCGTCCTCGGCCGGGGTACCCTCCACGGCGAGGCTCCAGTAGAGGTCGCCGGTGGCCCACGCGGCGAGCCCGGCGGCGAGCACGGCCCAGGCCACCCGGTGCACCCGCACGAGCAGCGCCCGGGCCGCGCAGACGAGCGCCGCGCCCATCAGGACCCCGTCGTAGATCCAGGTCTCGACCAGCTCGTCGCCGCCCAGCCCGGTCAGGGCGTGGAGCGCGTGCACCGTCACCCCGGCCGCCAGCAGGCAGCCCAGGACGTACACGGCGAGCCGGGCGGGTCGCGGTACGGCATGCAGCTCTGGCGCGTGCGCACGCATGCGGGTACATCGGCACATGGGCCCAGACCCTCTATCCGGCAAGAGGGGGATCACCTGAATAGGCTCAGGGCGTGACCCGGCTCAGCAGCTACTTCCTGCCCACCGTCAAGGAGGCCCCGGCGGACGCCGAGGCCGCCTCGCACGTGCTGATGGTGCGGGCCGGGCTGACCCGCCAGCTGGGCGCCGGCCTCTGGACCTTCCTCCCGGCCGGCTGGCGCTCGCACCGCCGCGTGGAGCAGATCGTGCGCGAGGAGCTCGACGCGATCGGCGCGCAGGAGCTCCTGATGCCCGTCATGCACCCCGCCGAGCTGTGGAAGCAGAGCGGCCGCTACGGCCTGGCGGAGCAGTTCCGCCTCCAGGACCGCAAGGGCACCGACTACGTGCTCGCGATGACCCACGAGGAGGCCGTGACCTACCACGTGGGGCGCGAGGTCCGCTCGTACCGCGACCTCCCGCTGATGCTCTACCACTTCCAGGTCAAGGAGCGCGACGAGCCGCGACCGCGCGCCGGGCTCCTGCGCACGCGCGAGTTCATCATGAAGGACTCGTACTCGTTCGACCGCGACGCCGACGGGCTCGCCGCCTCCTACGACCTCCACATCCAGGCCTACGACCGCATCTTCGAGCGCTGCGGGCTCGAGTGGTACCGGGTCGAGTCGGACGTGGGGATGATGGGCGGGCTCGGCGCGCACGAGTACATGGCGCCCTGCGCGGCGGGCGAGAACGAGGTGGCGCTCACCGACGCGGGCTACGCGGCCAACATGGAGATAGCGAGCGCCACGGCGCAGCCGGTGCCCGCCTGGGAGCCCGGGTCCGGCGTGGTGGACACCCCGGGCGCCACCACGATCGAGCAGGTCTCGGGCCAGCTCGGCGTGCCGCCGGGGGCGCTGATCAAGGCGATGCCGTACATCGTGGACGAGGAGCCGCTCCTGGTCCTGGTCAGGGGCGACCACCGGGTCAACGAGTTCAAGCTCCGCAACGCCCTGAAGGCCGAGGCCCGCCCCGCCCACGACGAGGAGATCCGCGAGCGCTTCCGGTCGGTGCCCGGCTTCATCGGTCCCGTCGGCGTCGACGTGCGTGTGCTCGCCGACGAGGCACTCCGGGGCATGAGCGGGATGGTCGCCGGCGCGAACGAGCCCGACCGGCACCTCCAGGGCGTGACGCTCGAGGGCGTCGACTACGCCGACGTGCGTGCTGTCGAGGCGGGCGACACGGCCCCGGACGGCGGCACGATCCGCATCGAGCCGGCCATCGAGGTCGGCAACATCTTCAAGCTCGGCACCCGCTACTCGGAGCCGCTCAAGGCCACCTACCTCGACGAGAAGGGCGCCGAGCATCCGATCTGGATGGGGTCGTACGGCATCGGCCCGGCGCGCATCATGGCCGCGGCGGTCGAGCAGTTCGCCGACGAGCAGGGCATCTCCTGGCCGCGCGCCACGGCGCCCTTCGACGTCCACCTGGTCGCGCTGGGCAAGCCGGGCGAGCCCGCGCTGGAGGTGGCGGAGGGCCTCTACAAGGAGCTCGGCACGCTCGGCCTCGAGGTCCTCTACGACGACCGCGCGGCCAGCCCGGGGGAGAAGTTCGCCGACGCCGAGCTGCTCGGCTGCCCGCTGCGGCTGACCGTGGGGCGCAAGGGCATCGAGGCCGGCGAGATCGAGGCGCAGGTGCGCCGCGGGCGGGAGCGCCGGTCGCTCCCGCTGGAGGGCGCGGCGACCGCGGCGGCGGAGCTGTGGCGCGAGCTCGCCTGACCAAGGCGCGGCTGCTCGGCATCGACCGCTCCGCCCCGCCGCCGCCGGAGACCCGGCGCGGCGCGCCGCTCCGCCCGTGGACGATCCCCAACGCGATCGGGTTCGTGCGGCTGGCGCTGATCCCGGTCTTCCTGGTGCTCGCGCTCGGCTCCGGGGACGGACGCATCGCCAGCGCCTCGATCGTCTACGCCGTGGTGGGCGGCACCGACTACCTCGACGGCATCGCGGCCCGGGTCACCGGCCAGTACAGCCGCCTGGGCGTGCTGCTCGACCCGCTCACCGACCGTCTGCTGGTGGTCTCGGGCGTGGTCGTCTGCTGGCACTTCGAGCTGCTGCCGCGCTGGGCGCTGGCCGTGCTGGCCGCCCGCGAGGTGGCGATGCTCGGCATCAGCCAGGCCGCGCTGCGGCGCGGGGCCGACATCGACGTGAACATGGTCGGCCGCCTCGGCGTCTGGCCCACGATGTTCTCGCTCTTCCTGGCGATGGTCTCCGTGACCTGGGTGGCCGAGGCCCTGCTCTACATCGGCCTCGCGATGACGCTCGCCGCCACGATCATGTACGTGCGCGACGGGCTCGAGGACATCCGCGAAACACCCTCAACCCCCACTTGAACCTTGAGGCGGATTCAGGGCTATACTGCCGCGTTCCCGTCCCCAACCTAGGACGACCCCCATGGACACCTTCCCCGATCTCGGCGCGCTGTCCGATCAGGAGCTCAAGAACCTGATCGAGGACCTGACGCAGCAGGAGCAGGAGGTCTCGTACGAGCGGCGCATCCTGCACGGCAAGATCGACATCCTGCGCGCGGAGCTGGTCAACCGCATGAAGAAGAAGCGCGAGCACGGCGAGGCGGTCATCAGCGGGGCCGACGTCGACAAGCTCACCGACATCCTCGCGGGCAAGGGCGTCCCCGAGAGCGGCGAGCAGGACGCCCAGTAGGCGTCCATGCACTGCCCCGAGTGCGGGTTCGTCAACACCGAGGGGGCGAACTACTGCCAGAAGTGCGGCGCATTCCTCGCTGATGTCACGCAGGAGCACGACAACACCACGGCCGCCTGGCAGCTCGACGAGACCGGCGAGATCCAGGCCGTCGATCCCGAGACCGTCGCGGACGAGGCCACGCTCGTCATCCGCTCCGGCGGCGGCCGCTCCGGCGAGACCTTCCCGGTCGACGCCGAGCGCATGCGCATCGGCCGCAGCCCCGACGCCGAGATCTTCCTCGACGACGTGACCGTCTCCCGCAACCACGCGCTGCTGGTCCGCCGCCGCGACGGCCTCTACATCGACGACCTGGGCTCGCTGAACGGCACGTACGTGAACCGCAGGCGGATCGAGTCGCACAAGCTGGTGGACGGCGACGAGCTCCAGATCGGGAAGTACAAGCTCACCTACCTCGCATGAGCACGGGCTCCATGGACATAGCGGGCTCCGGGCGGTCGGTCGACCGCGCCGAGGAGGCCCGCCGGCTGCGCGAGCGCACGGCCCAGAAGTCGCTCACGATCGGGGCGGTCTGCAAGCAGCTCGAGCGCGAGTTCCCCGACATCTCGATCTCGAAGATCCGCTACCTGGAGGACCAGAAGCTGCTGGCCCCGCGCCGCACGCAGGGCGGCTACCGGCTCTACTCGCCGGCGGACGTGGCCCGGCTGCGCACGATCCTGCGCCTCCAGCGCGACGAGTTCCTGCCGCTCCGCGTGATCCGCCAGGAGCTCGCCTCCGGCCGCGCCGAGCCGGAGGTGTCGAAGGGGAAGGGGCCCGACCCGCGCACGCTGCGCCGGGCCAGCGTGACCGTCACCGGCAAGCCCGCCTCCTTCCGGCTGGCCGACGTGCTCGACGACACGGGGGCCGACGCCAAGCTCGTCCGCGAGCTGGAGGAGTTCGGCGTGATCAAGGGCGAGCAGCGCGACGGCGAGACCCACTACGACGACACCGAGCGCGAGATCATCCGCGCGGTGACCGAGCTGAACCGCTTCGGCGTCACCGGCCGGAACCTCCGCGTGTTCCGCACCTCGGCCGACCGCGAATCCGCTCTGCTGGAGCAGATCCTCGCGCCGTCGCTGCGCTCCCGGAACCCGGAGCGGCGCAAGGAGGCGGTCGAGGCGCTCGAGAACCTGGCCGCGATCGTCTCCCACCTGAAGTACCTGCTGCTGGTCCGCGACCTGCGCAAGATCGCGAACTAGCGGGCGGGCGGTCCGGGGTGGACCTGCGCAGCCACATCCGCGACATCCCGGACTACCCGAAGCCGGGGATCGTCTTCCGGGACATCACGCCGCTGTTCCTCGACCCCGAGGCACTGGAGCATGCGATCGGGCTGCTGACCGGCTGGGCGGGCGACCTCGACGTGGACTACGTGGTGGCCGCCGAGGCGCGCGGGTTCATCCTCGGCGGGGCGGTGGCCGCACGGCTGGGCGCGGGGTTCGTGCCCGCTCGCAAGCCGGGGAAGCTGCCGCGCGAGACGTCCTCGGTCGAGTACGCGCTCGAGTACGGCACCGACTCGCTGGAGGTCCACCTGGACGCGCTGGCCGGCGGCTCGCGGGTGCTCGTGCACGACGACCTGCTGGCCACCGGGGGCACGGCGGGGGCCTGCTGCCGGCTGGTGGAGTCCGCCGGCGCCGAGGTCGCGGGCTGCGCGTTCGTGGTCGAGCTCGGCTTCCTCGGCGGCCGGGCGAAGCTCGAGGGCCGCGAGGTGCACAGCCTCGTGGTCTACGACAGCGAGTGAGGATCACGTCCACGAAGACCATCCCGGCCGCGCGCGACGACGTGTGGGAGACCGTCGCGGACCCGTACCACCTGCCGCGCTGGTGGCCGCGGGTGCAGCGTGTGGAGGAGGTCGAGGGCGCGGCCTGGACCAAGGTGATGATCTCCTCCCGCGGGCGGGCCGTGCGCGCCGACTACACGCGCGTCGAGACGGACGCCCCGCGGCGGATGCTCTGGCGCCAGGAGGTGGACGAGTCGCCGTTCGAGCGGCTGCTGGCGGAGGCGACGATCGAGCTGGAGCTGGAGGAGGCGGGGGAGGAGCGGACCAAGGTGCGGCTGACCGCCGACCAGTCGCTGCGCGGCAAGACCCGCTTCGGCGGCATGATGGTGCGGCGCGCGACCAAGCGCACGCTCAACGAGGCGCTCGACGGCCTGAAGCGGGCGTTCGGCGGATGAGCGAGCCGCGCATGCGCTGGTGGGGGTGGGGCGAGCCCGAGCACCCGCTGGAGATCTCCGCCGCGGGCGAGGCGCTCTTGCGCGAGGAGATCGGGCTGGGGGACGAGTCCACGCCGCCCGTGGCCCTCGACGACGTGCGGCTGCCGGATCCGGCGCCGCTGCCCGAGCTTCCGGGCGAGGTGCTCGCGGACCGCGAGTCGCGCGTGCGCCACGCGGCCGGCCGCAGCTACCCGGACCTGGTCCGCCTGCGCACCGGGGACGGCTCCGGGGCGCCCGACGCGGTGGTGCTGCCCGGCACCGAGGACGAGGTGGCCGCGGTGCTGGCCGCCTGCGCGGAGCACGGCGTGGCCGTGGTCCCGTTCGGGGGCGGGACGAGCGTGGTGGGCGGGGTGGAGGCGCTGAAGGGGGAGCACGCGGTGGCCGTC
>JALZEZ010000361.1 GCA_030861775.1 Actinomycetota bacterium | reverse complement strand
GCCACAGCGCCCACAGCGCGCCGATCAGCCCCACGGCCCCGCCGATCCAGATCCAGGCCACCATCGGCGAGTCGATGAAGCGGAACGTGGCCGGTGGCGCGTGGCGCCGGTAGCGCTCGGCCAGCGCGGCCACGATCAGGGCCTGGGTCTCGCCGTTCGCGTCGGCGAACTGCCGGTTCGCCCGCTTGATCGGCTCCATCAGGATGCTGAGGTCGGGCTGCACGGCGGTCCACAGGTCGCGCGTCGGGCCCCAGCGCAGGTCCACCTCGCTGGTGGACTCGCCCATGAAGAAGCGCCCGAACGTCCCGCCGCGGCCGTCGTTCGCGGTGTAGTAGTTGCGCTGCGGGCGCATCGTCCAGCGCTCGTCGCCCTTGCGCACCTCGAGCACCGCGCCGACCGTGATCGGAGCCCCGGTGCCGGACTGGTCCTCGAGGATGGCCGCGGTCGGGCGCTGGTAGGTGATCGTGTAGTCGCCGACCTTCGTCGTCTCCCCCGCGGTCATCCGCACGTCGCGCTGCTCGAGGAACGCCGACGAGGCCGCCACGCCGAGGAACGCGATCGAAACCCCCACGTGCACCAGGTAGCCGCCGTAGCGGCGGCGGTTGCGCACCGCGAGCGAGCGGAAGGCGACCACCCGCGGCTCGCCGGTCATCGTGCGCCGGGCCGCCGTGCCGCGCGCCACCTCCTGGGCCACCACGCTCACCACGAACGCGGCGAACGTGAACATGAGGAGCGACGGCACGCTCTCCGCCGCGGCCGTGAGCGCGAGCATCGCCCCGAGAGCGGCCAGCGCGGCGAGGACCGGCCACTGGAAGGCGCGCCGCAGCGCCCCTGCGGTCACCCGCCGCCAGGTCAGGAGCGGCCCCACGCCGGAGAGCAGCACGAGCACCAGCGCCAGCGGCACGCTCACCCGGTTGAAGAACGGCGGGCCGAGGCTGCGCCGGTCGCCGGTCAGCGCCTCGGAGATCAGCGGGAAGAACGTGCCCCAGAAGACGACCACGCACAGCGCCACCAGCACGAGGTTGTTCAGCAGGAAGAAGGCCTCGCGCGAGAGCAGCGAGTCGAGCCGCGCCTCGCTGCGCAGCGACTCGCGGCGGGAGAGGATCAGCGCGACCGACCCGATCAGCACCACCCCGATGAAGATCAGGAACGGCCGCCCGAGCGTGGAGGCGCCGAAGGCGTGGATCGAGTCGAGGATCCCCGAGCGGACCAGGAACGTGCCGAGCAGCGCCATCACGAACGTGCCCACGATCAGCACGGAGTTCCAGGTCTTCAGCATCCCGCGCTTCTCCTGGACCATCACCGAGTGCACGAACGCCGTGCCGAGCAGCCACGGCATGAGCGAGGCGTTCTCGACCGGGTCCCAGGCCCAGTAGCCGCCCCAGCCCAGCTCCGAGAACGACCACAGCGCGCCGAGCAGGATCCCGCAGGTGAGGAAGGTCCAGGCGATCAGCGCGAAGCGGCGGGTGGCCCGGATCCAGTCGGCGTCCGCGCGCCGCACGACCAGCGCTCCGATGGCGAACGCGAACGGGATCGCGAAGCCCACGTAGCCCGAGTAGAGCATCGGCGGGTGGATGGCCATGGCCGGGTGGCGCAGCAGCGGCTCGAGCCCCGCGCCGTCCGCGGGCGCGGTGGCGAGCGTCTTGAACGGGCTCTCGCCGAACACCACCATCAGCGACAGGAAGAACGCCGTGACCGCGCCGAGCACGGCGGTCGCGTACGGGACGATGTCGCGCAGCCGCCGCCGGGTGGCCAGCAGCACGATGCTCGAGTAGACCGACAGGAGCAGCGCCCAGAGCAGGAGCGAGCCCTCCTGGCTCGACCACATCGCGGTGAGCTTGTAGAAGACCGGCGTGTCGGTCGAGGAGTTGCGCGCGACCAGCTCGAAGGTGAGGTCGGTGCGCAGGTAGGCCGCCTGGAGCAGCACGACGGCCAGGACCACCAGCCCGGCCAGGCAGTAGAACGCGCGCCTGGCGGAGGTGACCAGCTCGCGGCGGCCGGTGCGCGCGCCGTACAGCGCCGCCCCGGCGGCGTAGAGCGCGGTCAGGAGGGCGACCGTGAGGCAGGCGGAGCCGATGCCGGCCGTCATGGCGCTAGAGGGTCTTGCCGTCCTGCTTGTTCTTGAACTTCGACGGGCACTTCGTGACGAGCGAGTCGCGCTGGGCCACGAACGTCCCCTTCTTCATCTCGCCCTCGACGATCACCTCGCGGTTCTCGCGGAAGGGGTCCGGCACGACGCCCTTGTAGACCACGGGCACCGAGGCGCTGCCGTCGCGGTCGCGGATGCGGAAGGAGACCGTCTCGCCGTCGTCGCCGCCCTGCCTGCGGATCGTGCCGGGCACGACCTTGCCGGTGAGCTTGTACGACTTGCCGGAGTCGGCGCCGACCACCTCGGAGGGCTTGCGCGCCTCGGAGGCGCCGCTGAAGCTCGTGTAGACCAGCGCGCCGGCCAAGAGGACGGCGGCGGAGAGGGCCACGACGAGGCGGATCGTCCGCTTGCGCTGCGGGTTCATGCGCGGCCGATTATCGCAGGGGCCGGCGCGGGCCCCGGGGGCCGGCGCGCCTAACGGTTCGCGGGATCTCCCCCGCCCGCCCGGTCGCGCGAGTGGCCCTCGCCGGTCCAGGGGGCGAGCAGCAGCACGAGGCGCGTGTCCTCGGTGGCGCGGACCTCGTGGCGCTCGTTGGGGTCGAAGTGGGTCAGCGTGCCCACGCCCGCGGTCTCGGTCCCCCCGCCGCTCCCGATCTCGACCGCCCCGTCGGCCACGAACAGGTAGGCGCGCTCGTGGACCTGGTGCTCCTTCAGGCTCTCGCCGCTCGGCAGGTTGATCGCGATCACGCGAGCCTCGCCGTCGGTCTTCAGCACCTTCGGCTGGTGTACCTGCACGTCGAGGGAGCGAATGTCCCAGGTTTCCAAGTCGTCTCCTGTTCCGTCGTCGGGTCTCGGGGCGCAGGAATGATCGCGCACGGGCCCGATCGACAGCCGTCAGGTGGCCAGGCGGCCCTTCAGCCTCAGGGCGGCGGCGCGCAGCAGCCGGTCGTCGCGGTCGCTCGTGGCGCCGCCCGCGGCGGAGCTGCCCGCGTCGGACTCGTTCGCCGCTCCCCTGTGCACGATCTCGAACCAGACCACGGTGCGCTCGCCGGGCTCGACCCCCCAGCGGTCGGAGAGGTGATCGACGATGAACAGCCCCCAGCCGCGCTCGTCGCCGCGGCTCGGCGGATCGGGCCGGAAGCCCCCGCCGGGATCGGCCACCTCCACGCGCAGGCGCTCGTGGTCGACGTCGACGGTCAGCTCCAGGTCGCCCCCCGAGGCCGCGTGCTGGATCGCGTTGGTGACCAGCTCGCTGAGGCAGACCGAGGCGTCGTGGACACGAGCCGCGGGGAAGCCGGTGTCGAGGTCGGCGAGGGCACCGCGGGCCTCGCGAACGGACCTGGGCTCGCGGCTGAAGCTGAGGGTCTTGGTCTCGGTCAAGGCGGGGGTGTGGTCGGTCAGGCCCCCCGCCCGGCGCGGATGATACGGGACGTCAGAGGGCCGCGACGCGCCGGCGGAGGACGAAGCCGCCGCCGATCATCGCCAGGCCCGTCAGCGCGACCGAGCCGAGCGCGAGCCCCGTGCTGGGCAGGTCGCCGTCGCCCGAGGACGAGGAGTTCGTGCCACTCGCGGAGGGGTCCTGGGTGGCGTCGGCCGAGCCACCGCCGGAGGACCCGCCGCCGGAGGACCCGCCTCCGGACGAGCCGCCGCCGCCCGACCCGCGCACGGTCACGCTCGCGGTCATGAACGGATGCGGCGTGCACTTGTAGCTGAAGGTGCCGGCCGAGCTGAACGTGTGCGAGCCGCTCTGGCCGCTGTGGAGGGTGCCGGTGTCGAACCCCGAGCCGGTGGCGGTGTGCGGCTCCTCGCCGTTGTTGCGCCAGGTGACGGTGTCGCCCACGTCGATCGTGACCGAGCGCGGGGCGAACGAGAAGTCGCGGATGGAGACGGTGGTGGAGGCGGCGGCCTCGACGCGCTGCGTGTCCGCGCGCTCGCGGCGCGACGGCTCGCGATCCTCGCCGCCGGCCCGCTCGGCGTCGGGCTCGCTCGCGGAGCGGACCCGCTC
>JALZEZ010000360.1 GCA_030861775.1 Actinomycetota bacterium | reverse complement strand
CCCCCGCCCGAGCCGCGCCGCGTCGCCCGCGCGCGGTGCTAGCTTCGCGCCCGGGGCCGGTAGCTCAGCGGTCAGAGCAGCGGACTCATAATCCGTAGGTCGCTGGTTCGAATCCAGCCCGGCCCATCGTGAAAGGCCTGCAAACAAGTGGGTCTAACCGGCAGCAACCTGACCTCGGGACGAAATCTGTCCCAAATCTGTCCCGAACTCCGGTAGGGTGCCGTGCCATGCAGCGGCCGATCAGCGGGCACGTGTTTCGGGTCGAGAGGAAGCGGTGCCCGGTCTGGTACGCGAAGTACCGGCTGCCGGATGGCCGCCAGGTGCAGAAGCGGCTGGGCCCGGCGTGGACCGAGCGCGGCCGGCCGGCGGCGGGGTACTTCACGAAGCGGACGGCCGAGGCGTGGCTGCGCGACACGCTCGACGAGGCGCGGCGCGGCACCCTGCCCGGGATGGTGCGGACGGGCGCGACGTTTGCTGACGCGGCGGCCGAGTGGCTCCGGTACGTCGAGCACGAACGCGCGTGCAAGCCATCGACGCTCGAGGACTACCGGCAGATGGTGCGGACGCTGAATCGCTCGTTCGGCTCTCGGCCGGTCGAGAGCATCACGCGGCAGGACCTGGAGCGCTGGGCGGCAGCCACGACGGCGGAACGCAGCATCTCGAACCGGACGCTCCAGAAGTACCTCGTGGCGCTGAACGGGATCTTCAAGCGAGCGATGCGGGTCTGGAACCTCCCGCGTAATCCGGCGGCGGAGGTTGAGCGGCCGCGCCTTACTCGTGCGGCCAACATCGACGTCTTCTCCGGCGAGGAGGTCATGGCGCTCTTCCGCGCGGCGGAGTCCGAGCAGGACGCGGCGATCTACCTGACAGCCGCGTTCACCGGCCTGCGCCAGGGCGAGCTGCTCGCGCTGCGGTGGCGCGACGTCGACTTCGAGCTCGAGCTGGTCCGCGTTCGGTCCAACTTCACTCACGGCCGCGAGGGGTCGCCGAAGAGCGGACGAGAGCGGGCCGTGCCGATGATGGCCGAGGTCGCACAGGCCCTCGCACGGCTGAGCCAGCGCGAGCGCTTCACCGCGCCGACGGATCTCGTCTTCTGCAGCCAGCTCGGCGGCCACATCAGCCCGAAGCACCTGGCTGCGCGCTACCGCAAGGCGCTGGACCGGGCCGGCCTGCGGCGGCTGCGCTTCCACGACCTGCGCCACACCTTCGGCACGCACGCGATCCGCGCCGCCGATCCTCGCGAGGTCATGGAGTGGATGGGGCACGCGGATCTCAAGACGACGCAGATCTACCTCGCGTACCGTCCGAAGGCCGATGCTGCGCGGCGGCTCTCGGCCGCGTTCGAAGCCAGCGAAATGCCGGCCAACCTCGCGAGCTAGGCAACGGCCCGTCCTTGGTGGACCCTCCTGGCTATCTCCGGTACTTCTCTGCAGCGCGAAGGAGCTCGGACCCCCGCCAATCGAGCGCGGCCGCCAGTTTCAGCAGGTTCTCGTAGCCGATGTTCCGCTCTCCGCGCTCCACCGAGGACACGTACGTGCGATGAAGCTCACAACGGTCGGCAAGCGCCTCTTGGCTGATCCCAAGTTTCGCCCGTCGGGCGCGGATCGCGTCGCCAAGCGCGACGTGGTTGGGCGAGAGCTTGCGCATCGGCGGCACTCTGCCAGCCGCAGCCCATCCGTCTACAGACTATGATGCTGACAGACTATGGGTATACTCATAGTCTGCCGTGAACACCGTCAGTCTCATCGGGCGCGTTGCGGGCGAGCCGCAGCTTCGCAGGACTCGCGCTGGGATTGCGGAGTGCCGCATGAGGCTGGCCATCCCGCGCTACTCCGGTGGCGGCGCCAGAGAGCCGGGCGTCGTGTACGTGGAGGCCAGCACGTTCGGCCTTAGGGCGCAGGAGTGCGCCGAGCGACTACACGAGGGCAGCAACGTCGGCCTCTCCGGTCGCTTGGAGGACGATCCGCCAGACGAGGGGCTCGGGGTCTATATCGACCAGCTCGACTTCCTCGACCAGCGCGAGCCGGAGCCCGAGTCCGAGGCCGGAAGCTAAGACCGGACGATCTCAGGATCGCAGCGGGCGCCGTGGCGGCGGGGCGTGGGACTTCGAGGAGCGGCGAGTCCTCACGCGTGAGGAGTTCGTGGGCTCTAGGAGTGCCCGCGGGGCGGAGGGTGCGACGTGCTGGAGTGCTGCCTCGCATGGAAAGCGGCAGCGGGCCTGTCAAGTTAGGGCGCTGCGACTGTGTTCCGGTTTCGCGCATCCGACCCACGTAGCAGCGCGACCACTCCTGTGACCGCTAGGCGCACCCTCGTCGCATGCGCGCTAACCCGTGCCAGGCTTAAGTGATGCCGCCCCGAACGTCAGCTGAGCCGCTCTACCGACCGAGCGGCCCCGGCGCGACGATGCTGCTTTACGCCGGCGAGCTGATCTTCGAACTTGGAAGCCGTCAGCACGTCGCCGCCGGCCAGATTGAATTTCAGATCCATCCCGCAGCGACGCTGTTCGCTCATGTGGCTGGGCCGGCCAGCGATCTCGCGCACCTGGTCTTTCATGGATCTGAGGTCGGTGTCTCGGTGCCTGCAGGAGCCTCGCTCGCGCCACCGCGCAGCTCGACGCTTCCTGAGCGTCAGGGCAAGGAGTCGTGGTCCGAGCAGCGGATCTCTCTTACGGATCTTGCCCCTGGCGACTTGAGCAAGGCGACGCGCTTGGTCTTCCATATCAGCCCCTCGGTGCAGCTACCACGCTTCCGGCTGGGCGACCCGAGCGGTCCGGACATTGACTTTGCCTTGCCCGGCTGGGACCTACGGCTCGTCCCGGTTGTCAGGGAGGTCGACGAGCGTGCGTTCGCTGCGGTGGTTGAGGCGCGCTCGGCAGAGCCGCTCACGCTGGAGTTGGTGGAGCGCCTCGGCTATCGCCTGTTCGTTCTGTTGAGCTTCGTTTCGGGACGTGAGGTTGGTGTCGGACCGGTCTGCGGCTTGGACGACGACGATCAGATCGCCTGGGCTCGGTGGGCGCCGCCGCGGCTGCGCACCGGGAAAGCCCCGGCCGGATGGTGCCCCGCCCACGTCTTGCCGCGCGCGCTGCCTGCCGTGGCCGACGGGTTCTCGTCTCTGGCAAGCGACCCCGGGCTTCAGGCGATGATCGACCGGGCGGTCGAGATGCTGCTCTCGGCCGACAGCCCCGAGATCGTCGACGTACAGGTGATCACCGCCTGCGCGGGTCTTGAGCTGCTGGCGTGGGCTGCGTTGCGGCGCCACGGCTGGCTTGACGCTGATGCCTTCGCCAAGATCAACACCGGCTCGGCAGTGCGCCTGCTGTGCCGCTGGGCCGGGGTCGACCCGGACCTGCCTGACGCCCTGCCCGCTCTCCAAACGCGCCGCAAGCAGGGTGGGCCGGCTGACGGCGGTGGCCCGGAGATGCTCTTCGGTGTGCGAAACCGCGTTGTCCATCCACCCAAGAAGCTCGACGACCCGGCCTGGCCCAACGGCGACGAGCTCATCGAAAGCTGGCAGTTGGCCACGTGGTACCTGCAACTGGCACTGCTGCGGCTGCTCGGCTACAACGGCTACATCTGGTCACGACTACGCCTAGGCAATTCGGAGATGGACGTCGAACCAGTGCCTTGGGCAGCTAACGACGGCGGGCCTTGACTTTCAGAGGCGCCCACGGGTTGATCGAGGGCCGGCGCACCCGTCGACCGGATCCAGCCACCGCGCTCGGTGGTCAGACGGCCTTGGCGCGCGTGTATGTAGGACGTCCTAGCCACGCGGATGGGCCGGAATCGGGTTAGCGCTGCCGGTTCTCGCGCATTGCGACAGTGTGGGCGCGCCCCGTTGGACTCCTTGAGACTCGTCCAAACCGAAAGCCAATGGCAAGCTGGGACCGGGGCTAGCTGACCTGCCTCCGCACTTAGTGAACGCCTGAGAAGACGTCCGGCCCCGTCCCGAGGGTTGCGGTCTGCGACGACTGCTCCCAAAGGAGGGGCCGGATGGAAGACCGTAGATGCAAGCTCGGACTGGCCGGGCGGCTCGAGCTCGTGCGGAGGATCGAGGGCGGTCAGACGCTGAGATCGGCCGCGGCCGATCTCAGCGTCTGACCG
>JALZEZ010000359.1 GCA_030861775.1 Actinomycetota bacterium | reverse complement strand
GCCCTCCGGGGCGCGCGGCCGGAGCGGCCCACCCGAGCCCCCTGGACGGTGAGCTTCCGCTTGGCGCAGCCGCGCAGCTCGCGCACCCCCGCCTTGCTCAGCCGCAGCGCCACCACGCGCGAGCGCCCGCGGCGCGCCCTCACGCTCTTCACCCGGGTGGAGACCACCGCGCTCGAGCCCTTCTCGCGCGTGCGGAGGGTGGCGAACAGGCGCACGGTGGCGGCGCGGCGGGAGGTCACCCGCACGCGGAAGGAGCCCTTCTCGAGGGTCGCCCGCTGGCTGTTCGTGAGGATCGTCAGCCGCAGGTCGGGGGTGGCCGCCTCGGCGCTCGCGGCACCGAGCGCCGCGCACGCGAGTGCGCACACGAGAAGGCTGCGTACGGCGAGACCCCCCAACCCACCGGCATGATGGCGGATCGCCGCCGCGCCTACCGCCGCTTCGCCACGCGCGCGAGCTTCTGGCGCTCGTTCGCCGGCAGCACGACCTTCCTCAGCCGCAGCTTGTCCGGCGTGACCTCCACGCACTCGTCCGGCCGGATGAACTCGAGCGCCTGGTCGAGCGAGAGCTGGTGATGCGGCACGAGGCGGACCGTGTCGTCCGAGCCCGCGGCGCGGACGTTCGTCTGCTTCTTCTCGCGGACGGCGTTGACGTCGAGGTCGTCGGCCCGCGCATTCTCCCCCACCACCATCCCCTCGTAGACCTCCTCGCCGGGGCCCACGAAGAGCTGCCCGCGCTCCTGGAGCTTGTGCAGCGCGAACTGGCCGGTCTCGCCGCTGCGATCCGCCACCAGCGAGCCGGTCGGGCGCGTCTTGATCTCCCCGTACCAGGGGTCGTAGCGCTCGAAGACCGAGTGCAGGATCCCGCTGCCGCGCGTCTCGGTGAGGAACTCGGTGCGGAAGCCGATCAGCCCCCGCGCGGGCACGAGGTACTCGATCCGCACCCAGCCGGTCCCGTGGTTGACCATCTGCTCCATCCGCCCCTTGCGCAGCGCGAGGAGTTGCGTGGTCACACCGAGGAAGTCCTCGGGGATGTCGATCGCCAGGCGCTCCACCGGCTCGTGCAGCACTCCGTCGATCTCGCGCGTGACGACCTGCGGCTTGCCGACGGTCAGCTCGAACCCCTCGCGGCGCATCGCCTCGACCAGGACCGCGAGCTGGAGCTCGCCGCGCCCCTGCACCTCCCAGGTGTCGGGCCGCTCGGTCTCGAGCACCCGGATCGAGACGTTCCCGACCAGCTCGGCCTGGAGCCGGTCGCTCACCTGACGCGCGGTCAGCCGCGAGCCAGAGCGGCCGGCCAGCGGCGAGGTGTTGATCCCGATCGTCATCCCGAGGGCGGGCTCGTCGACGTTGATCGGCGGCAGCGGGCGCGGATCCTCGGGGTCGGCGACGGTCTCGCCGATCGTGATCTCCGCGATCCCGGCCAGCGCCACGATCTCCCCCGGCCCGGCGGAGTCGGCCTCGACTCGCCGCAGCCCGTCGGTTACGTACAGCTCCGCCACCTGTGCCCGCTCGATCGACCCGTCACGCCGGCACCAGGCCACCTCCCCGCGCCGCAGCTCGCCGTTGTGGACGCGGCAGAGCGCGAGCCGGCCGACGTAGGGCGAGGCGTCGAGGTTCGTGACCAGCGCCTGGAGGCCGTGCCCCTCCTCGTACTCGGGGGCGGGGACGTGCTCCACCAGCAGGTCCAGCAGCGGCCGCAGGTCGGTCCCCTCCTCCCCCGCCGCGAGCGACGCCCAGCCCGCCTTCGCGTTCGTGTAGGCGATCGGGAACTCGATCTGCGACTCGTCCGCGTCGAGGTCCAGGAACAGCTCGTAGACCTCGTCGACCACCTCGGCGATCCGCGCGTCCGGGCGGTCCACCTTGTTCACGACGAGGATCACCGGCAGCCGCCGCTCGAGCGCCTTCCGCAGTACGAAGCGGGTCTGCGGCAGCGGCCCCTCGGAGGCGTCGACCAGCAGCAGCACGCCGTCGACCATCGACAGGCCGCGCTCGACCTCCCCGCCGAAGTCGGCGTGCCCGGGCGTGTCGACGATGTTCAGCTTCACCTCGCCGTAGCGCACGGCGGCGTTCTTGGCCAGGATCGTGATCCCGCGCTCGCGCTCCTGGTCCATCGAGTCCATGACCCGGTCCGAGACCTCCTCGTGGGCGCCGAACACGCCGGACTGGCGCAGCATCGCGTCCACGAGCGTGGTCTTCCCGTGGTCGACGTGGGCGATGATCGCCACGTTGCGGATGTCGGAGCGGACGGCCATCGGCGCGCGCCCAACATAGGGGCGGCGGTAGGCTCGCCCGGTGTCCGGCCGCGTAGCCGCCCTCTTCGCCGGCCCCGTGATGACGTTCGCCGGGGTCATGCACTTCGTCAAGCCGCGCTGGTACATGCGGATCATGCCGCCGTACCTGCCGGCGCACCGGGAGCTGGTCTACGCCAGCGGCGTGGCGGAGATCGCCGGCGCGCTCGGCACGATGCACCCGCGCACGCGCCGGGCGGCGGGCCTCTTCCTGATCGCCACGCTGGTCGCGGTCTTCCCCGCGAACGTGCACATGGCGGTGAACGCCGACCAGTTCGAGGACGTCCCCGGCGGGCAGGCCGCGCTGATCGCCCGGCTTCCCCTGCAGGCGCTGTTCGTGTGGTGGGTCTGGTCGGCGACGCAGCGCTGACGGACACCGCTCCGAACCGGGCCTACCCTCGTTACTAACCGATGGTGAGCGCCATCCGACGACTTCTGCCCGTGCTCGTCGCGGCGCTCCTCGGTGCGCCGTCGAGCGCCCCCGCCGCCCAGCCGGCGGCGCTCTTCAACGCCGACGGGCAGCTCCACGCGCTCGCCTGCGTGCCGCTCGCCGTCTCCCCCGCCGCGCTCCGCTTCGCCGACGGCACGCCCACCGGCTTCGAGGTCCACGACCAGCTCACGTTCAACGACGGGCGCTGCCCGCCCAACACGGTCCGGCTCGACCACCACGAGGTCATCCCCACCGCCGCCGGTCCGCTCGCCTTCCACCGCGGCGGCAACGGATACAGCGACGAGCCCAACACCAAGTACGGGGAGCTGCGGCTCGCCGATCTGGCGTCGGTGCCCGAGACCGTGCCGTCCGGCGGCGGGCGCGGGGCGCCGTGCTCCGCCCTGGCGCCCGGGCCGGCCCACCGGGTGCAGGTCGAGTCGATCCCCGAGGAGATGCACTACAAGCGGCCGCAGGACCTGCCGAACGGGTCAAACAGGGGCTCTTCGTTCGAGCACTACGGCGACCCGGGCGCCGACCAGGGCGACCGCACCGACATCCACTACTCGTACCTGCTCTGGAGCTTCGTGAACACCCGCGGCGGGGGCATCGTGCGAACGCTGCTCGCGCCGGACCAGCTCGTCCGGCTCTGCGACGTGGAGCCGATCGTCATGGACTCCTGGGACCGCGACGGCAACGTGAACGGGCAGGTAACCGCCCGCTACGTGCGCACGCTGGCCGGCACCTGCCCGCTGTACGGCTGGATGGTCTGGTCGCACACCTACCTGGGCGACGCGAGCGGCCCGGTGTCCCACGCCACGGTCGAGAACGCGCCGCCGGCCGATCCCCAGCCCGATCAGGCCTGCCCGGTGGCCGCCGCGGCGGCGCCGCCGACGGTCGCGACCGGAGACGCCTCCGGCGGCCAGGACGGCAGCGGCACGCTCACCGGCACGGTCCACCCCGAGGGGACGCGGACCACCTATCGCTTCGAGTACGGCACCGGGCCGGGGCTGGGCACCAGCACCGAGGAGCGCCCGCTGTCGGTGGCGATGCGCACGAACACGGTGAGCGCGTCGCTCAGCGGGCTCCAGCCGAGCACGACCTACCACTACCGGGTCGTGGCCACCGGCGGGCACGGCACGAGCACGGGCGCCGTGCGCACGTTCACCACGCCCGATCCGCCGCCACCCCCGCCGCCGCCTCCCCCGCCCCCGCCGCCGGAGCCGGTCGCTTTGGACGGACTTACGGTGAGCCCGGCGGTGGTGAAGCGCTCGCGGCACCGGCTCGGCACGAGCGCCCGGATCGGCTACGCGCTGAGCAAGCCGGCCACGGTCACGCTCACCTTCAGCCGCGCGACCACCGGGATGCTGGCCGGCACCCGCTGCCGAAC
>JALZEZ010000358.1 GCA_030861775.1 Actinomycetota bacterium | reverse complement strand
CCACGCGAGAACCTGCGCTTCCAGGCCCGGCTCCATGGAGTGACCGCCGAGCGCGTGGAGGAGGTCCTGGCGCAGGTGGGCATGGAGCGCCGCGCCGCCTCGCCGCTGCGCGAGCTCTCGCGCGGGATGGTGCAGCGGCTCGCGGCCGCGCGCGCGGTGCTGCCCGACCCCCCGCTGATGCTGCTCGACGAGCCCCGCGCCGGTCTCGACCCGGGCGCCGCCGAGCAGCTCGAGCCCCTGATCGGCCGCTCGTCCGGCCGCACCCGGGTGCTGGTCACCCACGACGTGGAGCGGGGCCTGGCCGAGGCCGACGTGGTGCTCGGGCTGCGCGACGGGCGGGCGGTGGCGTGCGGCGGGGCGGACGACGTGCGGGGGCTGTACTCGTGATCGGCCACGCGCTCGCCATCCTCCGCAAGGACCTCCGCATCGAGCTGCGCACGCGCGAGTCGGTGCCGGCCATGGCGCTCTTCAGCGTGAGCGCGTTCGTGCTGTTCCACTTCGGCCTGCACCGGGACGCGGTGGAGGGTGACCTGGCGGCCGGGGTCCTCTGGGTCACGCTGCTGTTCGCGAGCGTCCTGGGGGTGAACCGGCTGTTCGCGGGCGAGCGCGAGGGGGCTGCCCTCGACGGCCTGCTGCTCGCCCCGATCGACCGCACGTCGATCTACCTGGCCAAGGCCGCCGCGCTGTTCCTCTACCTCGTCCTGCTCGAGCTGGTGGCGGTGCCGGCGTTCGCGATCCTGATGCTCGACCCCGGCATCGGCGGCGCCCTGCCCGAGCTGATCCCGATCGTGCTGCTGGCCGACCTGGGGCTCGCGGTGGTGGGCGCGCTGGTGGCCGGGCTGGCCGCCGAGGCGCGCTCGCGCGACCTGATCGTCCCCCTGCTCCTGCTGCCCCTGCTGGTGCCGCTGCTGATCGCGGCGGCGCGCGCCACGGAGCCGCTCCTGGCCAGCCCGGCGGGCCCCGAGGACCTCGCCAAATGGCTGGGTTTGATGGCTCTCTACGATACGGTCTTCCTGCTTGTGGCAGTTGCCGTCTTCGACTTCCTCCTAGAGGACTGAGGGGCTTTCCAATGCGGTCCCGACCGCTCTTCGGCAAGGGCCTTCGCGCCCTCTCGATAGCCACCGCCGTCGTGCTCGCGACGGGGTTCGCGCTGGCCTTCTTCTACGCCCCGCTCGACGCCGACCAGGGCATCATCCAGAAGATCTTCTACGTGCACGTGCCGATGGCGCTCGTGGCGCTCATCGGGTTCATCGCCGGCGGCGTGATGGCCATCCAGCACCTGCGCACGGGCGACCGCTCCTGGGACGTGCGCTCGTACGTGGCGATCCACCTCTCGATCGTCCTCGGCGTGGGCGTGCTCGTCACCGGCGGCATATGGGGGAAGGCGTCCTGGGGACACTGGTGGCAGTGGGACGAGCCGGTGCTCGTCTCCTTCCTGATCGTGTTCCTCCTGTACTGCTGCTACCAGCCGTTGCGCTTCTCGATCTCCGACCCCGAGCGCCAGGCGCGCTACGCGTCGGTCTTCGCGATCGCCGCCGGGGCGTTCGTGCCGGTCAACTTCCTGGCCGTGCGGATGGCCGCGCAGGAGATCCACCCGCGCGTGCTCTCGGAGACCGGCGGCAGCATGCCCGGGGAGATGCGGCTCGCGTTCCTCGTCTGCCTGGCCGGCGTGGCGCTGCTGTTCGTGACGCTGTGGAAGCTCGAGCTGTCGTCCAAGAACGCCTCCGACCAGCTCCGCCGCCTGCGCGCGCGGCTGGAGGAGACGCCGTTCGAGGCCCCCGGCGCCACCACCGCGCGCCCGCCCGCGGTGCCCGCGCGGCCGAGCGGGGTGGACTGACGTGGACCTGCTGCTTCCGCTCGCGCTCACCGGCCGCCAGTACGTGGCGGCGGCGTACCTTGTGTTCCTCGCCCTGGTGCTGCTCTACGTGGTGATCATCAGCTCGAAGATCGCGCGCATCGAGCGCGAGGTGAGCACGCTGGCCGAGCTGGCGGACAAGAGGCCGCGATGAGCGCCGCCCTGCTCGCGATCGGCGCCTCGCACAAGACCGCGCCGCTGGCGCTGCGCGAGCGCCTCGCCCTGCCCGAGGGGCGGGCGGTGCACGTGCTGTCCGAGATCGTCTCCCACCCGGAGATCCGCGAGGCGGTCGCCATCTCCACCTGCAACCGGACCGAGCTGTACATGGTCGTCGGGGACCCGGTGGAGGCCGAGAGCGCCGCACTCGGGTGCGTCTCCCGCCAGGTGGGCATGCGGCCCACCGAGCTGGTGGGGAGCCTGTACTCGCACCGCGACGCTGATGCCGTGCGGCACCTCTTCGAGGTCGCCGCCGGGCTCGACTCGATGATCGTGGGCGAGGCCGAGGTGCTGGGCCAGGTCAAGCGCGCGTACGAGCTGGCGCTGGTCGAGGGCGCCACCGGGCCGATCGCCAACCGGCTGTTCCGCGACGCGATCGCCGCCGGCAAGCGCGTGCGGACCGAGACCGCCCTCGGGCGGCTGCACGCGTCGGTGCCGAGCGTGGCCGTGGACCTGGCCCGCTCGCAGCTCGGCGACCTGGCCGAGCGCGAGGTGCTGGTCATCGGCGCGGGCGAGACGGCGGAGCTGACCGCGAAGGCGCTCCACACGCGCGGCGCCTCCACGGTGTTCGTGGCCAACCGGCGCTACGACCGCGCCATCGGGCTGGCCGAGCGCTTCGGCGGCACCGCCGTGCGCTTCGAGGAGCTGCCGGCGCGGCTGGCCGCGGCCGACATCGTGGTCAGCTCGACCGCCTCGCCGCACCAGATCGTGGGCCGCGACGAGCTCGAGCTGGTGATGGCGGAGCGCGAGCAGCGGCCGCTGCTGATCGTGGACATCGCGGTGCCGCGCGACATGGAGCCCTCCGTGCGCGACCTGCCGGGCGTGTCGCTGTACGACATGGACGACCTCCAGCGCGAGGTGGCGCGCAAGCAGGTGGTGCAGGAGGCCGAGGCCACTCGCGCGCGCTCGATCGTCGAGGAGGAGGCCGACCGCTTCCGCGGCTGGGTCGAGAGCCTCGACGTGGTGCCGACGATCGCCGCCCTGCGCGACCGCGCCGACGCGATCGTGGACCAGGTGCTGCGCGAGAACAGCAAGCGCTGGGTGGCGCTCGGCGACGAGGACCGCGAGCGCGTGGAGGTGCTGGCGCGGGCGGTCGTGAGCCGTCTGCTGCACGCGCCGACGCTGCGGCTCAAGTCCGCCGAGGGCGACGACTCGTACGTCTACGCGCAGGCGCTCCGCGAGCTCTTCGCGCTCGAGGACGGCGCGTTCGGCGAGGCGCTCGACGGGGCCGAGGTCACCTCGCTCGAAGAGCGCCGGCGGCAGTCGCGCTGAGCGTCCGGCTCGGAACCCGGGGAAGCGCACTGGCGATGGCCCAGGCGCGGCTGGTGGCGAGCCTGCTCGACGGCGACGTCGAGCTGGTGCCGATACGAACGTCCGGTGACGAGAACGTTAAAAAGGGGTCAGACCCCTTTTTTGCCGTCGGCGACAAGTCGCGCTTCGTCAAGGAGATCGAGGAGGCGCTGCTGCGCGGGGAGGTCGACCTCGCCGTGCACTCCGCCAAGGACGTGCCGGGGGAGCTGCCGGACGGGCTGGCGATCGTGGGCGTGCCGGAGCGGGCCGATCCGCGCGACGCGCTGTGCGGGCCGGCCTCGCTCGACGACGCGCCCGAGGGCGCCCGGGTGGGCACGAGCAGCCTGCGCCGCCGGGCGCAGCTCCTGGCGCGGCGGCCGGACCTCGTGGTGGAGGACCTACGGGGGAACGTGGACACGCGGCTGCGCCGGCTCGCCGAGGGCGAGCTCGGCTCGCTGCGCGTCCTGATCGTGCTCGCCGTCATCTGGACGGTGTTCGCGATCGCCAACGAGTCGTTCCTGACGTCGATCAACCTCACGAACCTGGCACTGCAGACGGCGGCGCTCGTGACGATCTCGATCGGCGTCGTGCTGGTGCTGCTGCTCGGCGAGATCGACCTGTCGGTCGCCTGGGTGAGCAGCCTCGCCGCGGGGACGATGGCAGTCCTCAACGTCAAGAGCGACTGGAACCCTGTGCTGGCGATCGGGGCCGGGCTGCTGGTCGGCGCCGGCATCGGGCTGCTGCAGGG
>JALZEZ010000100.1 GCA_030861775.1 Actinomycetota bacterium | reverse complement strand
CGCAGCCGGACCGTGCGCATCGTCTTGGTCGCGCGCGCGGGCGCGAGGTCGTCGGCCACGACCTGCTCCAGGGGGGCGGCGGCCGCGGGCGGCGCGGGCAGGGCCGCGGACGCGGCAAGCAGGCCGAGCAGGGCGATGCGCTTCACGAGCGCGAGGCTAGTGACAGGGGCGGGCACTCAGGCTCAGAACACCCGAACCCGAAACTAGACTCGCCATCGGGCCCCCGTAGCTCAGTGGATCAGAGCGAGGGACTTCTAATCCCTAGGTCGCTGGTTCGAATCCAGCCGGGGGCGTCGATTCCGGTCAGTCCGTGCGGTGGGCGACGACGTTGACGAGCGTGCCGCTCGGCTCGCGGAGCATGAAGCGCCGGACTCCCCATTCCTCGTCGCGGAGCGAGTAGGCGATCTCGAAGCCCTGCTCCACCGCTCTGGCGTGGACGGCATCGACGTCGGCCACCTCGACCGAGATGCCCGGGGCGGCCGGGTCGTCGCTGCCGATGATCGTCACCTGGGCCGAGCGGTTGGCCGGCGACGCGACGGTCACCACCCAGCCGAGGTCCATCGCCACCTCGAAGCCGAGCAGGTCGACGAAGAACGCACGCGTCTCCGCGGGCCGGTCGGACTTGATGTTGGGCACGGCCCGGCTGATCGTCACAGCTTGGGATGCGGGTAGCGCGTCTCGCAGTCCGGGTTGTCCTCGCCCACGTCCGCGTACAGGACGTCCTGGCCGTCGCCGCAGCCGGGCGCGTCATCGGCGGAGCCGTTGAAGACGTCGATCACGTCGTCGCCCTCATTGCCGTTCACCTGGTCGTTCGGGAGGAAGCCGCTGTCGCTTCCCCTCAGCGTGACGCGGTCGTTGCCTTCCCCGAGCTCCAGCGTCGCGCCGTCGCTCGAGTGGTTGACGACCGTGTCGTTGCCCGGGCCCGTGGAGCCATAGACGAAGAGAGGGGTCGTAAACGGGATCTCGACACGGTCACGCCCATCGCCGAGGTCGATTCCGAGGTAGGTGAAGGTCGGCTCCGGCCCTCCAGGGAAGTAGTCCGGCGCCACGCAGCGAAGGACGTGGGTGCCGACCTGCGTGCATCCCTCCCCCCGCCCGTCGGGGGCGGGGGTGGCGGGGGCTGACCTGTCGCGAACCCAGACGACGTGCGACGGGGTGAGGGTCTCGTCGCCGGTCACCACGAGGTCGCTGTGCTCGCCCGGCACGCCGTGGACGTCGACGTAGCCGAAGGAGCCGGTTCTGTAGGCACCGGTCTCCGCCCACCACGCGCTCGCCGGAGCCGCGCCCCCCAGCGCGGCGATCAGCGTCGCCCCCGCGATCATCAACGCTCGCCTCATCGTCTTGCCCCCCCTCGTGAGGGCGGGATCCTACCCGGACGCCGGAGCCACTTCGTCCGGGAACTCGGGCAGCAGCTCGAGCACGCGGTCGGGCGCCGCGAACATCCTCACGACGAACTCCTCCCAGCGGAGCGCGGGGCGCATCGTGATGCGGAGGTGGGTCTCGCCGTCGGCGGCGTTCCAGGCCATGTGCGGCACACCCGGCGGCGCCACGACCCGCTCACCCGGCCCCGCGACGAGTTCCCGCTCGCCGATCCTGAACCCGGCCCGGCCGGCGATCACCTCCCACGTCTCCTCCATCCCCGGATGCACGTGGGGGGTCGTGCGGTGGTCCGGACGGGTCCAGAAGTCGTCCATCTCGAGCAGCTCGCCGCCCGTGTCCGCGGCGGTTCGGAGGAAGACGACCCGCTCTCCGGTGGCGGGGTTCACGACCGTCTCGCCGCTGCGGGCCATCCCGATAGAGTCTGCCGCAGGTGCCTACCTCACTCGTCACAGGCGGGGCCGGTTTCCTCGGGTCGCACCTCTGCGACCACCTCCTGGGCAAGGGCCACCGCGTCATCTGCGTGGACAACCTGGAGACGGGGTCCCTGAAGAACATCGCCCATTTGCGCGGCGACGACTTCGAGTTCCGCCACCTCGACATCACGAGGCACTACGAGGTCGAAGGGTCCGTTGACTTCGTCTACCACATGGCCTCGCCCGCGAGCCCGATCGACTACGCGCGGCTGCCGCTGCACACGCTGAAGGTCGGGGCGTACGGCACGCACAACACGCTCGGGCTGGCGAAGTTCAAGCGCGCTCGGTTCCTGCTGGCCTCGACCTCCGAGGTCTACGGCGACCCGCTCGTGCATCCGCAGCCGGAGAGCTACTGGGGCAACGTGAATCCGATCGGCCCGCGCGGCGTGTACGACGAGGCCAAGCGCTACGCCGAGGCGCTGTCGATGGCCTACCTGCGCCAGCAGGGGGTGGACACGTGCATCGCGCGGATCTTCAACTCGATCTGCGCCGACGAGCAGATCCTGTTCGACGATGGGCGCGAACTGCACCGGATGGAGGTGTCGCAGCTTGCGGGGCGCCTCGCGGGGCGCGCGGTGGCCGCGGGCTACGTGCCGCGCTCGGCGCCACGCGGGCTCGCCGTCCTCGAGCCGGGGTTCTCACCGGCCGTCGAGTACCCGCTCGATGGCATCGAGGTCCCGGCGTTCGCCGAGGGCTGCCGGCTCGTGTCCGCTCCGGCGACCTCGCTGATCGCCCATCCGCCGAGCGGCCCGTGCTTCGAGGTGACCACGCGCTACGGGCGCTCGATCAAGGTGACCGGGAACCACTCGATCTTCGTGGAGGGTGCCGACGGGGAACCCGAGCCGCGCGAGGTCGAGGACCTCGAGGTGGGCGACCGGGTGGCGATCGCGCGGCGCATCGACGTGCCGGAGCGTGACCGCACGAGCGTGAGCATGTTCGACGCGTGGCGCACCGCGGAGGGCGATCCGTGGGACCTGACGGTGGAGGCGCCCGGACTGGGCGAGGAGGCGTGGGCGAAGCGTTTCGATCTGTTCGGCCTACTGGCGTCCGAGCGGCGCAACGCCGGTCCGAACTGGCGCAACGGGGCGTGGACGAAGCTGATCCGGATGCGCAACACAGACCGGCTGCCGCTCCCGATCGCGCGGCGGCTCGGCGTGGAGCTTCCCGCGGAGGCGCGCGTGCGGATCCGGCACACCGGCCGGAGCGTGCCGCTGCCCGCGACCGTCGCGATCACAGACGACCTGCTGTGGCTGCTCGGGCTCTACGTGGCAGAGGGCTGCATGCACGAGAAGGGCAAGAACGCTTTCGTCACGATCAGCGGCGACGACAGGCTCCTCGACCGTGCCGCGGCGATCGTCGATCGCGAGCTGGGCCTCCACGTCACGCGTGCGCCCGCGGACGCCGCGCGCGCGGCCTCGATCTTCGTGCACTCGAAGCTCCTGCTGCGGTTGCTCGACCACCTCGGCTTCGACGACAACCGCAAGCGCATTCCGGGCTGGATCCTCGGACTGCCCCTGAGCCGGCTGAAGTGGTTCGTCGAGGGCTACCGCGAGGGCGATGGGGTGCACTCCGGTGCGAAGTTCGAGGCTGGGGTGCATCACGAGTTCTCGACCGTGTACGACGAGCTGAAGGACGATCTCGTCGTCGCCTTCGCGCGATTCGGACTGGTCCCGTCGGTGGGGCTGTACGAGAGCCACGGCCCCCGTCGGCGCCACCCGTTCTGGCGGCTCACGCTCGCGAACGTTGCGCCGTGGAACCCGCTCGAATGGGACCAGGGCGTCGAGCAGACGCTGGCATGCCGCGCGACCAACGACATCGTCTGGGCGCCTGTCACAGGCATTGAGGAGATCGACCCGACCGACCTCGTCTACGACTTCTCGGTGCCCGGCCTCGAGAACTTCTGGGCCGGTACCGGTGTGCTCGCGCACAACACGTATGGGCCCAGGATGCGGCCGAACGACGGCCGCGCGATCCCGACCTTCCTGCGCCAGGCGCTGACCGACAAGCCGCTGACCGTGTTCGGCGACGGGTCGCAGACGCGCTCGTTCTGCTTCGTCGAGGACGAGATCCGCGGGCTGGTGGCGCTGATGGAGTCCGGCGTGCACGACCCGGTCAACATCGGGAACCCCGACGAGTGGACGCTGATCGACATGGCCAAGCTGGTCGTGGAGCTGACCGAGTCCCGCTCGGAGATCGTGTTCGAGGCGCTGCCGGTCGACGACCCGCAGGTGCGCCAGCCGGACATCACCCGCGCGCGCGACCTGCTCGGCTGGGAGCCGCAGGTGGGGCTGCGCGAGGGGCTGCAGCGGACGATCGACCACGCGCTCGAGGCGCTGAAGCAGCAGCCGGTCTGATGTCCTCCTCCGAGGCAAAGAACCTCGAGGCGATCTCGAAGGCGATCGACAAGCACAACGCCGATTGCCCGTTCCCGGCGGTGGCGGTCGTGATGAACCCCTTCGAGGTCGAGCGCCTGGGCTGGGACACGATCCGCGGCCTGCCGATCCGCTCCGACCCGGCCGTCGGCACCGGCGCCTTCCGCATCGTGTGCGGGGGCGACGAGGTGGACGAGGGCGCCGAGGAGGTCGTGGAGGCCGTGTCCACGACCGAGGTGCCGATCGGCCGCTAGCCGGCCTGCCGGGCGGCGGAGCCCGGGCGCGGTCGCCGGGCGGCACGCGCGCTAGATTCCGTGGCGCCCTGGTGGGCGTAGCTCAGCTGGTAGAGCTCCTGGTTGTGGTCCAGGCGGTCGCGGGTTCGAGTCCCGTCGCTCACCCCTAGAAGCCCCGCTCAGGCGGGGTTTCTGTGTTCAGGTGTGCTGTTCGGCGGGTGCCGAAGGCACCAGTGAAGATTAATTTCTCGCCGTGAAGTCGCGACTGCATGCGACCGCTGGGGCGATGGGCGCCACGTGGAAGCGGGAAAGCCGTGCCCCAACCCCCTATAGAGCCATGAGGGCACCGATCACAGGAGGTTGCAAATGCCCGACAAGAACAACATCGACATCACCATCGTCGTCTCGGGCCAGCCGGAGCGGCTTAAGGTGAACGTCAACCAGACGATTGAGCACCTCATCCACGAGGCGCTGCAAAAGAGCGGCAACAAGGGCCAGGCGCCCTCGGAGTGGGAACTCCGAAGCGAAGACGGCGTGCCACTCGAGCAAAGCGGCACCGTCGCCGCCGCGGGGTTGGCCGACGGCGTGACCCTGTTCCTGAGCCCGAAGGCTGGCGCCGGGGGGTAGCGCCACATGGTCGTGGTCGATCCGGAGGTCAGCCGGTTGAAGGTAGAGCGCGAGCTCGAGCTCTGGCGTGAGAACGAAGACACCTACCGCCGTCGCGGCTGGCTCCTGCTCGGCCAACGTGAGCTGGAGGTGGACATTGGATTCCTTGGCCGCCTCCCTATCGGGGGCCAGCAGGTTCCTGCCATGACCGCGTGCGTGAGGCTCGACTTCACGAACTACGACCTCAGCCCGCCGTCGCTCGAGTTCATCAACCCGCTCACTGGGGAGCACGCGGCCCCGCAGGTGCAGGCCCTGGTCGACACCGACGAGGGACCACGCGACCTCGTCGTCCAGAGCCATCCCGACACCAACCGGCCGTTCTTCTGTGTGCCCGGGATCCGGCAGTACCACGATCACCCGCAGCACTCCGGCGACTCCTGGCTCCTGCATAGGAGTGGCGGAGAGGGGCGGCTCGCGACGATCTGCGACCGCGTCTGGCGGACGATGGCGCGCAACTTGCTTGGAATCCATGTTGAACTCCAGAGCCTCCCGGGCCGGGTCCAGCTTCAGCTCCGTGTCGTGAACGCGCCGGGCGAGGTCGCGCCGACGCTCTGGGCGCAGGCCGACGCCGCCGCGCCGGCGGCGCGGCGTGGAGGGGAAGGCCCCGTCATGGCACAGGCGGCTGTCGGGAACGTTCCTCCGGGCTTTGCCCCAGGGGCGGGACGATGACGCTCGATCGCGTTCGCGAGTTCGTGGTTCCGACCGAGGTCGTCGACCAGACTCTCCAGCCGCTACAAGAGGCTGGCAATCGTGGGTACGAGGCGTTCGTGCTGTGGGGCGGGCACCTCGTTACCGCCGAGCGCTTCGAGTTCGTCTCCGCGTACTTCCCAGCCCAGCGAACGAGCCGTGGGAAGGACGGCCTGCTCGTAGTGGTCGAAGGCGATGCGCTATTTCGCGTCAATCGCGCTTTCTACGAGCGCGGCCTGACGCTCGCCGGCCAGGTCCACAGCCACCCGACTGACGCGTACCACTCCGACACTGACGACACCTATCCGCTGATGACTCTGATCGGCGGGCTCTCTGGTGTCGTCCCAGATTTCGGCCGTGGTGGCCGGGAGCACCTATCCGACTGGGCCTGGTACCGCCTCGTCGGAGCAGGGCAGTGGGTGCCCGTGGGCGACGAGACCTCGATCAGCTTCCAATGAGTCTGCCGCGCTTTCTGGATCGCGTTGTCGACGCCGCAGCCCCAGCCCTCGGCGGCCTGGAGCGGGATGCCGTCCGGTCGAAATTGGAAGGCACCTCAGTCACGCTGGTGGCTGGAGAACGCGCGAATGACGGGGCAGGCCGAGCGGGCGGGCTTCTGACGGCGAACCTCCTAGCTCGGCTGTACCCACGCATCCAGCTGGAGGGGCCGCAGGAGTTCGTAGAGGCGGCCAAAAGCGAGATCGTGCTGGTCAACCCGCGCGCCGACATAGGCCCGCGCGAAGACAAGTCCGCGGCCGCGCTCGGGTACGAGACCAGTACGGTCGAGAAGGCCTCCGTGTCGGTGTGCGCGCGGGGCTGGAACGCCTACGTCGACAGCTCTGTCGACGAGAGTGAGCCAGCAGCGGGACCGGCGGCACTCGCGGCTGCGGCACTCGGCGTCGCTGAGCTGTTCCGGCTTGTATTCGCCGCGCAGCTCGGCGACCGCGCGCGCAAACGGGAACAGCGCGGGGCGTTCAACCTGATCACGCTCGGCCCGCCAAGCTTCGGGCTAGCGGTGCCCGACGCGATCGACGCTGGCACCTTCCGGCTGGTCGGAGCGGGCGCGATCGGGCAGGCGGCGGCGCGGACACTCGCCGACTCGGGCGCGCGCGGGACCCTGCTCGCGGTCGACCACGAGAAGGTTGCTCTGTCCAACCTGCAGCGCTATGTCCTGACGCGCGACACCGACATCGGCGCGGTCAAGGTCGACCTGCTCCGCGAGCGCCTCGGGACGTCTAGCGTCGAGGTCGTCCCCATTGCCGCGGAGTGGCATGCCGGCTTGGCCGACGAGCAGCTCCCGACTTTGGTCGCCCTCGATTCCGCCGAGGCGCGCATCGGCGTCCAGGCGAGTTTGCCTGGTCCGATCTACAACGCTTGGACCCAGCCGGCCGACGTCGGCTGGTCCCGGCACGAGCGCTTTGGCGAGGATCCATGCCTCGCCTGCCTTTACTGGCCCGAGCGGCAAGCTCCGAGCCGGCATGAGCAAATCGCGGCGGCGTTCGGTCAGCACCCCCTCCGCGTTCTTGGGTATCTCGTCCAGGGCCTCCCGGTTGGACTGCCGCTGCCGCACGGCGGGATTCCCGTCGTTCCGGGATTCGACTTGCCCGCTGACGCAGACCAGTGGCTCGTCACCCCCATCGTTGACGACATCGCGGCCGCCGCTGGAGTCGACAACGGCACGCTCGCCGCGTGGCGAGAGTTGCCGCTGGCCGACGTCTACCAAGACGGCATCTGCGGGGGCGCGCTACTGCACTTGGGCGTGGGGGAGGCGCCGCGGGAGGTGCTTGTTCCGCTCGCGCATCAGTCAGTCCTCGCTGGTGTGATGCTGGCTACGCAGTACCTCGTAGCCCAGGTGCCCGAGCTCGCACGGGCGCGGGCGGCAGCGGTCGAGGGTCGCTACGACGTCCTCGCGGGCCTCCCGCAGGTCATCGGCCGCCCACGCACACGCACCGACCAGTGCCTCTGCGGGGATGCCGTCTTCCGCTCCGTCTACGGTGAGAAGCTTGGTCAAGGCGCTGGGACGGGCGCGCCACAAGTGTCGTGATGAATGCAATCGATGAAATCAACCGGCAAGGCCGCGCGTTGCTCGCGGAGCTGCGCGAGAACCCGCACAGCGACTGCTGGCGGCAGTTCGACGCACTCTTCTACCCGATCGTCTGGCGATACCTGCGCGCCAACCACGACAAGCTCGCGGCTCGCGTCACTCGCTACTTGAAGTTGGACGGTCCGGTCGCGCCGAGCGTCCTCCCCGGCGAGGTCGATGAGGTTGCTCACGACGCGACGAAGCTGGCCCTTCGCCGTGTCCACCGGAACGCACAGCGTTTCGACCCTGCCCGCGGGACGCCGATCATGTGGACGATTGGGGCGGCTGAGTTCGCCTATGTCGAGGTCGCCAAGGCGATCGTCGCGGCTCGCCGTTCGGAGCACGTCCGCTTCGTCCCCCCGGAAGATCTGCTCGAGGTCGCTGACGCCAGTCCAACCACGGAGGAGTTCGTTCTGCAACACCTCGTGGACGCCGAGGCGATGCAGGACGCCGCCAACCACCTCAGCGAGCAGGAGTTCGCGGCCTTGCGTCTTGTAGCGACAATCGGGTACAGCTATGCCGAAGCGGCAGACACGATCTTCGGCGATGCGACTATGACAAAGCAGATCGACGGCCTCCTGAGCCGTGGCAAGCGCAAGCTGGCTGCCGCGTGGGTGGACCGGCGTCCGTCGCCTCGAGGGGCCTCAAGCTCTAATCTCCCTGAGGGCACTGACGATAAGGAGGGGAGCGATGGGTGAAGCAGACGTCACTCGCGGGTTGCCGACCGATCTCGCGTCGGTGCTGCGCGACCAGAGCGTGATCGTTCGGCAGGATGCCGCAGTGTTTGAGCTGATCGCGGCGTGGGCGAAGGCGCCGTCGGCGACGGCGAGCGCGGATCTCGTCGTCGGGCACGACCCCGCCTTGCTCGACGCGCTGTGCCGCCAGACGCACATCGCATCATCGAACACTCCCACGCGCTGCTAACGGATCCGTCCTGGTCGGCCGTCGCAGGTATGGGCGGGCTAGCTTTACGGCGCGTCCGTCCAAGCGGGATTGCTGCCGGGAAACTAGCGCTATTTCGGCGCTAACGGGCTTGCTAGCCAACAACCGGCGGCTATCTCAGCGGCTGCGCCCCAGGTCCGTCCGCACTTGCGTAGTTCGCTTCGACGGACTTCCTCTCTTGAAGCCAGTTGTCGTCCTCGGGCATCGCGCCTCGCCAGCGGTGGCGTGATTCAGGGCGGACGACGCAGCCTCCGCCCTCTAATGTGCTTGAGCATGCTGCTCGGGTTCGCCGTTCTCTCACACCTGCGCCAGTACGCCGACACCGCGGAAGGTGTCGCCGGCGCCGTCGGCGTGAGCGTGCCGGATGCTCAGAACGAGTTCACGCTCTTGGAGCAGGAGGGCCTCATCAACGGGAACCCCATGAAGGCTGCGGTCGTGCCGCTGGGACTCGACCTCTACGCGGAGGCCAGGGCCATCATCGGCCGGCTCCGGCATCC
>JALZEZ010000357.1 GCA_030861775.1 Actinomycetota bacterium | reverse complement strand
GCCGACGCCGGCCGGCTCGAGGCCGACATGGAGCGCTACGAGCTGTGATCGCGGCCACCGACGTCGACACCACCGTCTTCGCCGCGTTCGCGGTGGGCCTCGTCTCGTTCGTCTCGCCGTGCGTGCTCCCGCTCGTGCCCGGCTACCTGTCGGCGATCTCGGGCGTCTCGGTGGCCGAGCTGGCCGAGGGCGAGAAGCGCGCCCAGGTGCTCGCCCCGGCGCTGCTGTTCTGCCTCTCGTTCGGGGTGATGTTCGTCGCGCTCGGGATGACCGCGACCGGCCTCGGCCAGACGCTCCTCGACCACCGCGAGACGCTCCGCCACGTCGCCGGCGTGCTCATCGGCCTCATGGGCGTGCTGTTCATCGCCACGCTGGTCGTGCCCGCGCTCAACCGCGAGTGGCGCCCGGAGACCCTCCTCCGCAAGGCCTCCACCGGCGGCCCCGTCATCGCCGGGCTGGCGTTCGCGGTGGCCTGGCTGCCGTGCACCGGCCCGACCCTCGGCGCGATCCTCACCGCGGCCAGCACGCAGGACACCGTCGGCAAGGGCGGCGTGCTGCTCGCCTTCTACGCGCTGGGCCTGGCGGTCCCGTTCCTGCTCTGCGCGCTCGCCTTCACGCGCGTGACCGGCATCTTCCGCTTCTTCCGCAACCACTGGACCGCGATCACGGTCGTCTCCGGCGTGGTCCTGGTGGTGATGGGCGTCCTGCTCTACACCAACGAGCTGACCGAGCTGAACGCCTGGCTCCAGGACCAGGGCATCAACGGCATCAGCAAGCTCTGATCACATCCGCTCGGGCGCGCCGACCCCGAGCAGGTCGAGCGAGCGCGCCAGCACGCGCTGGGTCTGCCGGCACAGGTCGAGCCGGAACGCCTCGTCCTCTCCCTCCTCGGAGGCGCCGACGACCTTGCAGTCGCGGTAGAAGGCCGAGAACTGCCGCGCTGTCTCGAGCGAGTAGTCCGTGAGCCGGTGCGGCGCGCGCCGCTCCGTGGCCGTCTGGATCTCGCTCGGCAGCGCGAGGAGCTGCTTCAGCAGCCCGCGCTCGGAGGGATGGAGCTCCGCCCGCGGCTCCACCGCGGCGACCTCCTGGCCCTCGGCCTTGCGCAGGATGCTCGCGATCCGCGCGTGCGCGTACTGCACGTAGTAGACCGGGTTCTCCTGCGACTGCTCGCGGGCCTTGGCCAGGTCGAGGTCGAGCGTGGTGTCGTGGCTGCGCTGGAGCAGGAAGAAGCGCGCGGCGTCCACGCCGATGTCCTCGATCAGGTCGTCGAGCGTGACGAACTCGCCCTCGCGCTTCGACATCTGCACCCGCTGCCCGCGCTCCATCAGGTTCACGAGCTGCATGATCAGGAGCTCGAGGCTGTCGGGCTCGCCGCCCAGCTCCTGCCACGCGACGTGCATGCGCTTCACGTGGCCGTGGTGATCGGCGCCCCACACGTCGATCACCCGCTCCAGCCCGCGCTCGCGCTTGTCCAGGTGGTAGGCGATGTCGGCGGCGAAGTAGGTGTACTCGCCCGTGCCGCGCCGGAGCACGCGGTCCTTGTCGTCCCCGAGCGTGGTCGTGCGCAGCCACAGCGCATCCTCGCGCCGGTACACGTGGCCGCGCTCCTCGAGCAGCTCGATCGCGTGCTCGATCTTCCCCTCCGCGTGCAGGCTGCTCTCGAGGAAGAAGCGGTCGAAGCGCACGCGGAAGCGCTCGAGCGTCGTGCGGATCTGCTCGACCATCCGCTCGACCCCGGCCCGGGCCAGCTCCTGCACGTCCGCGCCGGCCGCGTCCGGCAGCTCCTCCGCCAGCCGCGTGACGTACTCGCCCCGGTAGCCGTCCTCGGGCGGCTCCTCCCCGCGCGCCCGCGCGCGGATGGACTCGCCGAAGCGCAGCACCTGCGAGCCGTGGTCGTTCACGTAGTACTCGCGGTCCACGTCGTGGCCGGCGAACTCGAAGATGCGGCAGAGCGAGTCGCCCCAGGCGGCGTGCCGGCCGCTGGCCACGGTGATCGGGCCGGTCGGGTTGGCGCTCACGAACTCCACCTGCACCCGCTCGGCGCGCTCTACCACCCCGCCGCCGTAGCCCTCGCCCGCGCCGAGGGCATGGCCCAGCGACGCCCGGAACCAGTCGTCCGAGAGGAACAGGTTCAGGAAGCCGGGGCCGGCCACCTCGGCCCGGTCGAGCGCGCCGTCGAGGCGCTCCTTGACCAGCTCGCCGAGCCGCTCGGCCACCGCGCGCGGCGGCTCGCCGAGCGTGGGCGCGAGCAGCATCGGCGCGTTCGAGGAGAAGTCGCCGAAGTCCGGCCGCGGCGGCCGGTCGAGCTTCGCACCCGCGATCGCGGCGCCGCCGCCGAGCTCCTCCGCCGCCGCCCGGACCGTCGCGACGAGGTCGGCGATCGGGTCCGTCGTCCGGGTGGAGGGCACCTCAGTAATGGTATGGCTCGCGGGCGAGGATCTTGTGGGCGCGGTAGAGCTGCTCCAGCACGACCACGCGGGCGAGCTGGTGGGGCAGCGTCATCGGGCCGAGCGAGAGGCGCAGGTCGCAGGTGTCGAGGTCCAGGCCGCGCGGCCCGCCGATCACGAAGCAGAGGTCGCGGCCCTCCTGCCGGCGCTCCTCCAGGAAGGTGCTGAAGCCCTCGGAGTCGTACTGGCGCCCGTCGGCCGCGAGCAGCACCACGTAGGCGCGGTCGGGGATCCGCCCGTCCACGCTCTGGTCCTCGCGCACCTCGATCAGCTCCAGCCGCGTGTGCCGGGCCAGCAGCTTCTGGTAGTGCTGGACGTCGTCGGCGTACGGCGGGCGCAGGCGGCCGACGGCCAGGACGATGGTTCTCATGGGTGGCCGGTCCCGATCTGCGCGATACTAGCCCTGTGGACGAAGGCCAGCCTCCCGAGCGCGCATTCAACATCCACACCACGCCCGAGGCGATGATGGGCGTGTACGCGAACTTCGCGAACGTCAGCCACTCGGACTACGAGTTCACGATCACCCTGGCGCGGGTGGACCACGAGGTCGAGGACGCCGAGGTGCCCGGCGTGGTCGTCACCCGGGTCAACCTCTCCCCCCGCTTCATGCGCGAGCTGATCGACGCCATGGAGGACAACTACTCCAAGTGGCGCACCCGCGAGGGCATCCGCGACCTTCCCGAGACCGACCGCGACTAGTCACCGCCGCTCGCGCGCGTAGGTGAGCCCGAAGCCGATCCGCTCGATCGTGGGCGGGTGGGTGCCGAACAGCGCGACCAGCACGCCCGGCGGGTCCGGGTCGGAGAGGTTGCTGCGCGCCAGCCGCTGCTCGAGGGCGATGAAGCCCGCGGGATCGTCGGTGAGCCGCAGCGCGTAGGCGTCGGCGCGGGCCTCCACCCGCCGCGAGGAGGCGTTCCCGGCCACGCCCAGCCCGAACGAGACCAGCGCGATCGCCAGCGCCGCCGCTGGGAGCGCGGCCGGGCCGGGCCGCTCCCCGCCGGGCGCGAGCCGCTCGGTCAGCCGCTGGATCAGCAGCAGCCCCGGCGGGGCCACGATCGCCACCCACAGCAGCCCCTTCGGCACGTCGCTGTGCTTCACGTGCGACAGCTCGTGCGCCACCACCGAGCGCACCTCGGCCGGCGAGTAGCCCTCGATCAGGTTGTCGTAGAGGACCACCCGCTTGGTCGGCCCGAGCCCGCCCACGTAGGCGTTGGCGCCGGTCGTGCGGCGGCTGGCGTCCACCCGGTACACCTCCCCCACCTCGACCCCCGACCGCTTCGCCAGGTCGAGCACCTCGCTCCGCAGCCGCCCCTCGGGCAGCGGGGTGAACTCGTTGAAGGCGGGCTCGAGGACCACCGGGGCCAGCCACAGGAACACCGCGCTGAGCACCACCACGACGCCGGACGCCGGCAGCCACCACTGCCGGAAGCGCCGCATCAGGCCGATCAGGATCGCCGCCCCGCCCGCCGCCAGGACGGCCTCGATCCCGGCCGCCTTGGCCAGGTCGGCGGCCCACGGCCCCCAGCTCTGGGTCGAGAGGCCGAAGTCCTCGGCCCGGGCGTGGCGCACAGCCGCGACCGGGAGCGTGACCACCACCAGCCCCACCGAGATAGCCGCCCCCGCCGCGGCAGCGCCGAGGATCGGCCGCCCCCCGGCCCGCTCGAGCGC
>JALZEZ010000356.1 GCA_030861775.1 Actinomycetota bacterium | reverse complement strand
GCGCCACCCGGCGCGCTGGACGCGCGTGCTCGAGCGCACCTCGTACGCCTCGAACGCCCTGCCCGGCCTCGTGATCGCGCTCTCGCTGGTGTTCTTCGCCGCCCGCTACGCGTCGCCCGTCTACCAGACCCTGACCCTCCTGGTGGCGGCCTACGTCGTGCGCTTCTTCCCGCAGGCGCTGGCCGGCGCGCACGGGGCGATGCTGCGCGTGGACCCGCGGCTCGAGGAGGCCGCGCGCGGGCTCGGGCGCACGCCGCGCGGCGCCTTCGCCTCGATCACCGCCAGGCTGATCGCGCCGGGGCTGCTGGCCGGGGCCACGCTGGTCTTCCTCTCGGCCATGAAGGAGCTGCCCGCCACGCTGATCCTGCGCCCGATCGGGTTCGACACGCTCGCCACCGAGGTCTGGACCGCGACCGGCGTGGGCTCCTACTCCGAGGCCTCCGTGTCGGCGCTGGTGCTGATCGTGCTCGCGGCCCCGGTGGTGTGGGTGCTGATCGCCCGGCCGGAGCGCGCGGCGGCGCCGGTCACGACCGAGCCGCCGGAGTGATCAGCCCACCACGAGGGTGCCGACCTTGATCCGCTCGGTGCCGGTCAGCGGGAGCAGCATCACGTCGTAGCGACCGGGGGTGCTGGCCAGCAGGTCGAACACCGCCGGGGCGGCCGGGCTCACGCTCTGGTTGAGCCCCAGGGCAGGGATCTCCACGGTACCCGCGACCCGGGCCGTGACCCGCAGGACCACGTGCGCACCCCGGCGCACCTGGCGCGTCTGCGGCGGCCCCTGGACCGGGTGGCGGAAGGACACGATCGAGGCGCCCGGCGTGTTGCTCTTGGGGGCCGGCGTGGTGGGCGGGTCGGGGTCGCCTTCCTCGTCGCGCGGGGCGGTCAGGGCGGCGCCCAGGGACACGACCGCGAGCGCCACGACGAAGGCGAGGACTGCGCGTCGAAGCTGCACGGGACGACTGTACGGCGCGCTCGCAACAGGCGGCTGGACGAATGGAGGGCCCGCAAGTCGAAGAAATGGGTTAAAGCCCTGCAAGCAATGGGTCGATAACCGGCCCCAGTAAGCCAGGCCACGGTGAGAAAGGCAAACCCGTCGCGAGGCGGGGGCGCAAAGCCACGGGGCTGCTGGATGAGGCTCAGATCCAGCAGTCAGCCGGGTTACCACGGGACCAAGTGTCTTCGGGGCTATCCGCGGAGCTGGCGGTAATGCAAATCGGACTCAAGGAGAGTCACATGCTGCGGAAGCTCCGCACTGAGGAGAGCGGTTTTACCCTGATCGAGCTCCTCGTCGTCATTCTGATCATCGGCATCCTTGCCGCGATCGCCCTGCCGGCCTTCCTTGGCCAGCAGGAGAAGGGCCAGGACGCGGACGCGAAGTCCAACGCCCGTAACCTGGTCTCGCAGGTCGAGTCGTGCTTCGCGACCGAGCAGGACTACACCAAGTGCGACACGTCGGCCGAGCTGCCCAACACGGGCCTCGACTACGGCACCGCCGCTGGTGAGGTCCGCGTCTCGTCCGCGACCGCGACGAGCTACGTCGTGACGGCCGTCTCGAAGGCGTCGTCCGGCGGTGCGCACACGTTCGTGATCACCAAGGCTGACCTTGGTGGCGCGTCGGATCGCACCTGCACCCCGACCGGCAAGGGCGGCTGCCCGACCAGCGGTAGCTGGTAAGCAGCCCACCACGCTGTAGGCAGTACCGAGAGGCGGGCTTCGGCCCGCCTCTCGCCTTTTCTGCGGCCCTCAAGCCAGCGGGCTTCGCCGCCGATCAGATCCTTGTCCCTCACTCGCCCCGGCGAGTTTCACCCTCCCCCCACTTAGACCCTCACATGGACTTCGCCCTCGCTGCCCCCTTCGGCCTGATGATCGGGTCGTTCCTCAACGTCGTCGCCTACCGCGTCCCGCGCGGGGAGTCGCTGGTCAAGCCCGGCTCGCACTGCACGACCTGCGGCGAGCACGTGCGGCCCTACGACAACATCCCGATCGTCTCCTGGCTCCTGCTCCGCGGCCGCTGCCGCGGGTGCGGCGAGAAGATCTCCGCCCGCTACCCGGCGGTCGAGCTGATCACCGCCCTGGTGTTCGCGGCGGTCGTCCTCGTCAACGGGTTCGACACCGACCTCCTGCTCGAGCTGCCGTTCGCGGCGATGCTCGTGGTGGTCGCCGGCATCGACCTCGAGCACCGGATCATCCCGAACAAGATCCTGCTGCCGCTCGGCGTGTGGGGGCTCGCCGCCACCGCCGCGGTCAAGACCGACTTCCTGCCCGAGGCGCTGATCGGCGGCGCGGCCGCGTTCACCTTCCTGTTCGTCGCGGCGCTGGTCCACCCGAAGGGGATGGGCATGGGCGACGTGAAGCTCGCGGCGGTGATGGGCCTCTATCTGGGCGCCTCGGTGGCGCCGGCCCTGCTGCTCGGGTTCCTCGCCGGCTCGGTGGTCGGCGTGGCGATCGTGGCACGGCACGGAGCGGCCGGCCGCAAGCGCGGCGTGCCGTTCGCGCCGTTCCTCGCTCTCGGCGGACTGGTGGCCCTTCTGGTGGGTCCCGAGCTCGTCGACCTGTACGTCGAGAACTTCCTCTAAAGCCAATCCACGAACGGTCGATACCCCGCTTGTAAGGAACCCCCCATGGGACTCTCTCTGCGCAAGAACTCCAATCGCGGCACCGTCGGGCTCGACCTCGACGGCGGCTTCGTCTCCGCGGTCCAGGCCTCGGCCGACGGCGTGAGCAAGGCCGCCAGCTTCGACCTCGCCCCCGGCATCATCAGCGACGGCGAGGTCACCGACGTGCACGCCCTCACCGAGGCGCTGCGCGACTTCTTCAAGGACAACGGCCTCCCCCGCCGCGTACGGCTCGGCATCGCCAACCAGCAGATCGTCGTCCGCCAGCTCGACATCCCGAAGATCGACGAGGAGAAGGAGCGCGCCGCCGCCGTCCGCTTCCAGGCGGCCGAGGCGATCGCGATGCCCCTCGACGAGGTCGTCCTCGACCACCAGGTCATCGGTGAGGTCCAGAGCCCCGAGGGCTCCCCGCGCCTGCGCGTCGTCGTCGTCGCGGCCCGCGAGTCGATGATCGCCCGGATGGTCGAGGCCGTGCGCGGCGCCGGCCTCCGCCCCGAGGGGATCGACCTGAACGCCTTCGCCCTGGTCCGCGCCCTGGCCTCGCAGACGGACTCGACCGAGACCGCCCGCGTGTACTGCCACCTCGGCGGCGTGACCAACCTGGCCATCGCCATCGGCACCACCTGCCTCTTCACGCGGCCGCTGTCCGCGCAGTGGGACTCCGAGGACGAGAACGTCGCGAGCGCTCTCGCCGAGGAGATCCGCCTGTCGATCGACTTCTACATGGCGCAGCCCGAGGCGCGCTGGGTCGGCGAGATCGTGCTGTCGGGCCCCGGCTCGCAGCGCGAGGGTCTCTCCGAGGAGCTCAGCGGGCTGATCGAGGTGCCGGTGACCGTGGCCGAGCCGCTCGGCCGCCTCCAGGTGGATCGCATCCCCGCCGGCGAGGACGCCACCCGCCACACGATCGCGACCGGGCTCGCCCTTGGGGCGGCAGCGGCATGAACGCCGTCAACCTTCTCCCCGCGAAGCATCGCCCGCGGACGCCGACCGGCGGCCAGCAGGGCAGCTCGTACGCCGTCATCGGCGTGCTCGGCGTCGCCCTGGTGGCGGTGCTCGTCTACGCCCTGACCGTGAACTCGATCAACACGAAGAAGGCCGCGGTCGCGAAGACGAAGGCCGAGACGGTGCAGGCGCAGAAGCGCGCCGAGTCGCTGGCGGCCTACGGGAACTTCATCCAGGTCAAGGAGCAGCGCGTCTCCTCGGTCAAGCAGCTCGCCACGGGCCGCATCGACTGGGAGCGCCTGACCCTCGGCCTCGCGCACGTGCTTCCGCCGAAGGTCTGGCTGAAGTCGGTGAACGCCTCCTCGACCGGCGACCCCAGCGGGGACAGCGGGTCGGCCGGCGCCGGCGCCGGCGGCAGCCCGACGATGGTCATGACCGGCTGCGCCCCGAGCCAGTCCGAGGTCGCGGTCACGCTCGTCCGCCTGCGGCACCTGCCCAACGTCGCGGACGTGACGCTGGCCAGCATCGCCAAGCCCGAGGCGCCGGCCACCGCCGGCGGCCCCCCCGGCGCGGCCC
>JALZEZ010000013.1 GCA_030861775.1 Actinomycetota bacterium | reverse complement strand
CTGCGGCTCCGCCTCGCTGCGAGCCGCCGGCGCCCGCCGCTCGCCGCGTCCCGGCAGGAGCGCGGCCACGACGAGCGCCGCGACCAGTGCCACCGCCGCCGCCACGAGGTAGCCGGTCTGGTAGCCCTCGGTCAGGGCGACCGCCGGCAGGCCCTCGCCCGCGGCGAGGATGTCGTTCGTTCGTCCGGTCGCGATCGCCGCGATCGCCGCGATGCCGATCGCGCCGCCGACCTGCTGTGAGGTGTTGAGCAGGCCCGACGCCAGCCCGGCGTCCCCCTCCGCGGCCCCGGTCGTGGCCGCGATCGTGCCCGCGATGAACGACATCGAGGCGCCTACGCCGGCCAGCACGGACGGGCCGAGGATGTCGGCGAGGAACGAGCCTCCGGCCGACACCTGCGAGAACCACAGCAGCCCACCGGCGACCATCAGGAGACCGGCGGTGAGCGGGATACGCGGGCCGACACGCGTCACGAGCTGCTGGGTCGGCCCGGCCGCGAGCACGATCAGCAGTGCGATCGGGAGCTGCGCGAGCCCCGCCTCGAGCGGCGTGTAGCCGAGCACCTGCTGCGTGTACAGCGTCAGCAGGAACCACATCGGGAACAGCGCCATCGTGGTCAGCACCGCGCCGACGTTCGCCGAGCGCAGCATCCGGTTGCGGAAGGTGCCGAGCGGCAGCAGCGGCCGCTTGGCCGCAGCCTCGATCGCCACGAACGCGGCGATCAGCGCGAGCGAGATCGCCCCCAGCACCAGCGTCTGGGTCGAGCCCCAGCCGGCGTCGTCGGCATCGACGACGGCGTAGATCAGCAGGGCGAGCCCGGCGGTGACCGAGACGGCTCCCGCCAGGTCGAACGAACGCACTCCGGCGATGTCGCGCCCCTCGGGGAGCAGCCGCGGCGCCAGCGCCACGGCGGCGATGCCGACGGGGATGTTCACGTAGAGCACCGCTTCCCAGGACAGGACGTCGGTCAGGACGCCGCCGAGGATCGCGCCCGCGGCACCGCCGCTGCCGGCGACGGCCCCCCACACGCCTAGCGCCTTGTTGCGCTCCGGTCCCTCCGGGAAGAGCGTCATGACCAGCGACAGGGCGGCGGGCGAGACCAGTGCGGCCCCCAGACCCTGCATCCCGCGCGCGATGACCAGCCACAGCGCCGACTGCGCGAGCGCTCCGGCCAGCGATGCGACCGTGAAGATGATCAGTCCCGCCATGAACATCCGGCGGCGACCGACCAGGTCGGCCATGCGGCCGCCCAGCAGCAGGAACCCGCCGAACAGGAGGGCGTACGCGTTGATCACCCACGAGAGGTCCGCGGGCGCGAAGTCGAGGTCGGTCCCGATCGAGGGCAGCGCGACCGTCACGATCGCGATGTCGAGGATCAGGACGAACTGCGTGGTGGCCAGCAGGGCAAGGGCCAGTCCACGCGGCGAGGAACCGTCTACTCGCTGTTTGATCGCGTCTGTCATGGCTGTTTCCCCCTTTTCGGAAGTGGAGTTCGGGTTCCGGTTCGCGCGTAGAATACGGAACTCCGCTTCCGTTTGTCAAGAGATCGGTCTACACTTGTGCCCATGGCCACACAGACCGCGGCAACCGAGCCACGACCGCTGCGAGCGGATGCTCGCCGCAACCGTGAGCGCATCCTCGAGGCCGGGCGCAAGGCGTTCGCGGAGAGCGGCCGGGACGTGCAGATGGACGACATCGCGCGGCTCGCCGGTGTCGGGGTCGGGACGCTGTACCGCCACTTCCCCACGAAGGAGGACCTCGTCCTGGACCTGGTCCGCCAATCGGTGCAGGGCTGCGTCGAGTGCACGTGTCAGGCGATCACCCGCGACGATCCATGGGACGCGGTCGAGTGGCTCGTGCACGAACAGGCCGCGAACATGGCCCGCAACCGTGGCCTGCGCGACGCGATGAGCGTCATCCAGTTCGGCGAGGAGAACCCGTGGAACAGCGACGAGGCGCGCGCTCAGGCCGGCGCACTGCTCGAGCGAGCCCGCACCGCGGGGGTGATCCGGCCCGACATCACCGTGGACGACTGGCAGGCGCTGATGTGCGGCCTGTCGGCGGCCATCGCCAGCGGCGCCGACGCCCGCCGCCAGGCCGACTTCGTGCTCGCCGGCGTGCGCGCTCGCTGAGCCGCTTCCGTCAGTCGATCACGTACTGAAGCCCCACCGAGGTCTCGAGCGTGTGCATCATGCCGCCTGTGGACGCATCCCAAGTCTGCTCGGCGACGACCCCGTCGACCGGAACGTCGGAGTCCCGCTGGAAGGTCTCGACAGCGGCGCGCGTGCCCGGCCCGAACTGCCCGTCGACATGGAGCCCCGGGGCCCACTCCCCGGCCAGAACCTCCTGAAGGCTGCGAACGACATCTCCCTCCGAGCCTTCCTGCAGAGTGGGCATCGGACCCCCGTCGGGCAGAGCAGCCCAGGTTTCGTCGGCTGTCCCGGGTTGGCCATGAGTTCTCCGCTCCCCCGCGATCAATACGTCTTCCCAGGAGCACAAGTTCCTCAATTCACATGAAGCTGTCAAGGGATTCTGTGCTTCTGCCGCTCCTGCGTGGCGTCGATGTGCTGGCGGCCGGTGCCGCCGAAAAGCTCGGGGTGGAGGTTCAGGGTGCACCCCGACGCGCGGCGGTGGATCGGGACTAGGCTCCATCACACCCCTACGTCGTTCAGGAGGACTCGTGCCGAAGAACCTGGCCGCCGCTCTGGCCATCACCGTCACTCTCGCGCTGCCTGCGGTGGCGCATGCCGGGCGCACCGTGAGCGTCGGCCCGCTGAACCAGTCTCGCGCCGACGTGACCTTCGCCGAGGGCAGCAAGGCCGCCCCCGACAACACGATCCTCGTCCATCTCGAGGGCCTGATCGACAGGGCCGAGGCGGGTTCTCACATCGCCGGCGCGATCTTCAGCATCGTGAACGAGGGGCGGATCGAGGTGGCCCTGCGCGACGCCGCGAAGCGAGGCGTCGACATCTGGCTCGTCGTGGACGACCTGGGCGAAGCGCCGACTGGGGCCGCCGTACAGGACCTCGGCATCTTCGGCGACTGGGACGCCGGCCCGCGGGCGAGGCTGCACATCAGGGAGTGCGTGCGCGGCTGCCTCTCCTACACGCCGGGGAGCATCCAGCACATGAAGTACTTCACGTTCTCGCGGACCCGGCGCTACGTGAACGGCGACTTCTCCCCGGCGACGTGGATCTCGTCGGCCAACCTCGACGCGAACACCGGCACCAACGCCTGGAACAACGCGGTCAGCGTCTTCGACGACCCCGGGCTGAACGCCGGCATGGAGGTCGCGTTCCGCGATCAGTGGAACGGCTACGCCGGCAGGTGGGGTGTGGACTTCGACTACTACACCTGGCCCCATCCCAACCCCAAGGGCACGGAGGGCAGAGGTGCGTTCATCGCGCCGACCTCCGGCACGATCGGGATCTTCTCGCCCGAGCGCCAGACCGACCTCTGGGAGGGCCAGCTGAGGATGTTGAAGGGACCGGAGGAGGAGGGCGGCGTGCCGGACTGCCGGGTCGCCGTTCTCCACAACCACCTCACGGACGCCCGGATCGAGGCCATCAACGAGCTCGCGCGCCTGAGCTTCTTCGGCTGCGAGGTCCGCGTCATGGTCAACTTCGCCGACATCGACGCGGACAAGTGCGGCGGGCACCCGACGGCCTGCGACCACGTCGACATGGGCAGCCAGGCGAAGGACGTGCTCTGCAACACACCCGGCGACCTGCGCGTCATCGCGGTGCGCAAGATGCACCACAAGGCGATCGCCGCGTACGGAGCGTTCGCCGGCTCCTACCGTGCCACCGTCTGGACCGGCTCACACAACCTGACCGGACCGGCGCTGAACCAGCACGACGAGATCATCTACCGCGTGGACAACGCGCCGAAGCTCGCCGACGAGTTCATGACCGAGTACGTAAAGGGGTTCTTCAACACGGCGGAGGACGTGTGCACGGCGCCGGCCGGCTGAGCGGGAGGCGGATCAGCCGTCGAGGATCTCGGAGAGGCGCGCTTCCAGCGCCGTCGAGACCTCGTCGTGCAGGTCGCCCTCGCCCAGGCGCTCCACCAGTGACTGGAGGAATCCGTCGATCCCAGTTCACCGAACAGCATTGGGCGGCGCTCCTGAACGCCTTCCGTCCGCGTCTGCGACTACTCGGAGCCGGGCGTGGACCTGGTGCCGACCGTGCCGTGGCTGACGTATCGCGACGGGCCGGTCGGCAAGCCGCTGGGCCTGCCGCCGGCGTCGAAGCCCGCGGCGGGCTCCGCGGCGGGCTGCATCAAGGGCAGCTCGCGCACGGTGGCGATCTCGCGCAAGGTGCGCGGCGAGCGGGTTCGGTCCACGCGCGTGAACGAGAACGGGCCCGTGAAGCTCCGCTCGAAGCGCGGCAGGCTGTACGCGGTGGTGGAAATCAGGCGCCTGCGCGGCAGGACGATGTCGCTGCGCATCACGCGGCGGGTCTGCGCGCGGGGCGCCGCGGCCCACGTCAGTCCAAGTCCGCGTCCCCGGCGGTCACACTTTCGAGAAGTTCATGCAGAGCACCGGGGTAATCCCGGATGACGATTGCGCCTTCCGCAAAGACCGGCGGTAGCAAGAAATCGGCCTCGCCGATCAGGAGCCAGACGATCGAGGTCTGCCCGTTGACTTCGCGATACAGCTCACTGGAGATGGCATCGCCGACGGGAGCCTCCAGCGAAAGGAACACGACCTTCGGCTTCGCGGTCTGACGCCCACGTCGTGTCAAGTCCGTGTAGCCAAGCTCGAGGGCTTTCTTCAAGCTCGTCAGATGCTGCGCAAAGTCGCTGAAGTCGTCGGCGCGGGGCAGGTCGCGCCGATGCAGCACGCCCGCCGGCTGCAGTGCTGGGCGAGCCGATGGCCGCGCGGGCACAACCCCTACGAAGAACCCGCCGTGCGCATCAGGCTCGGCCAGATGCTTGTCGAGTCCGCGGACGATCGAACGCACGCGGCGCCAATCGCGCCTCCCTCCGGAATGCATGCCAACCACTGCGATGAACACCGGCGTGGCCGGGGACCCGGGCCGCGCTTCCGCACCGGGTTCCGGCTTCGCCAGGGCACCTTGCCGCGGCCCGCGGGCGTCTGCGTGCGCGTTCGTCACCGACAAATCGGCGTCGGACGAACTGGTTCCGCTCGGTGTGGAGGCTGCGGACAGAGCCGTGAACGTCTCGTCCGCGGCCGGCTCGGAAATGACCTCGGGTGCGAGGATGGTCCCGAGCGCCGCTGGCGTAATGCCCTTGACAGCGCCGTCCGCGTAGCGCCTCATCAGGTCCTCGCAGAAGTCTCGGATACCGACGGCCAGCCGGTCCTCGAGGTGCGGACGGCTCCCAAGGATGGTGATCGGAGCCGGCGGCTGTGCAGCGTCTCGGTCGGGCATCTTGACGGCGAAGCCCTTGCTGAGCACATCGAGCTCGTGCTCGGACAGCGTCCCTCCACAAAGCTCGAGCAGACCTGCGACGCTCTCCGGCCGGTCGTCCACCGCGACGAGTCCGAAGTAGTTCTCCGGAGCGCCGCGAGTCGGGCGTGCGACCTCGTGAAGGATGGTCCCGCCTAGCGAATCGGGCTCCTCCTCGGCCCCGGGACGCGGGCCGCCCGCGACGAACCGCAGCTCTATGAAGTCGTCGAGAGCCGGCGATAGGCGTAGGCGCTCCATCGCCTGGCTCACCGACGCGGACACCGCCGGTGCCACGTCGTCGTACGCGACGACGACCACCAGGCAGCTCGCCCAGTGCGCCTCGCCGACCTCGGTCTGCTCGATCACGCTCACGTCCCGGATCAGAGATCGTCCACTGACGGCATCCGGTACGGGTCGTCGTCATCGCCGTGATGACGACGGAATCGCCAGCGCGATCCGTTGGTGGACTTGCCGTTGCCGTTGCCGTTGGCGGCTCCGTGGACGGCGATCGGCCCGCCCCCGTTCGCGTGCGCCTGCTTGCGCGACTCCAGCTCGTCGCGCACCAGTTCGCTCCAGTCGTGCAGGGCAAGCTCGACGATGGCCTTCATCTCGCCGGCGACGTGGTCGTTGGCGTCCTTGCCGATCTTCGTCTCGCGGTCGCGCATGTCGGCTTCGAGCTCCACCCGCTTCTCCGACTTGCCCTCCTCGACCCGCCGCGCCTCGACGCGCCGGATCTGCGCCCTGTCCTTGAGCAGCTCTTCGTTGAAGGCCGCCTCCATGTCGTACGCCGTCGGCGGTCCGAGGTTGAGGAGGATCTTCACGCTCACGGGGAGGATTTCGATCAGGAAGAAGAGAAGGAACACGAAGAGGTGAGCCACGTGCAGTGCTCCGTCGCGCTCGCCGGCGCGGACGAGAGCGCGGAGCTGTGCGAGGAGGCCCTCGTCCTTGGCGTTGGTGCTGGCGCCGTCGTCGGCAACCTTGCGCAGGTCCTCCTCGAGCTGGGCGCGGCGCGCGCGCAGGTCCGGTAGCGCCGCGTTCGCCTCCTCCTGCTGCTCCGTGAGCGTCGACCCCTCGGTGTTCTCGACGTTCTGCCTCTCGACGTCGCGCTCGCGGATGGCCGCGTCGAGATCGCGCTGTGCCGCCGCGAACTTGGCCGCCGCTTCGTTGTACTGGCGCTGCTTGGCGTTGGCCAGGGGTCCGCGCCCCCGTCGCCTGGACGCGCCGCGGCAGCGCGATCCGTACAGCTCGCACTGCAACGCCTCATACGTCCTGTCGCGCGCCCTGCGCGCGTCGGCGGCGTCTTGCTCGAGACCCTTCACCTTCTCGTTCGCCGCGTCGAGCGCCGGGCTCGTGACCTCCTCGCGGAGGTTGCCGGCCAGAACCGACTCGTGGTCCGCGATCTGCCTGTTGACGCCGTTCAGCTCCTTTTGCTGCGCCGAGCGTTCCCGCTGCTGGCCCTGAAGCTCCGACTGCTCGCCCTTGTACCTCGTCAGCTCCGCGTCGATGTCGTTGTGGAACACCTGGAGGACGAGCGGGGTCGAGATCACGACCGCCAGCACGAACGCCATCGCGAAGCGCGGTGCAGCCATCAGCAAGAGCTGGCGGCGGTCGCGCGTGGAGCCCATGCTCAGCACGAGGAAGCGATCGAGGTTGAGGATGATGAAGCCCCACAGCAGCCCGCACAGAATCGCCGCGGCCAAATGCACCTTCACCGCGTCGGCCAGGGCGAACGTCATCGAGAGGACCGCGAGCGAGGCGGTCGTCAGGAGGACGAGCGCCATCTGGACGAAGCGGTCGCGTGCCGACGGAACCCGAGCGAGCACGCGCTCGTCGGCCCCGCCCAGCCAGGCCAGCCAGTCGCTGACGGGTCGATGGCGCCGGTAATTGCTCATGTCCTCGTCCGCCTTTCGGTGAGCCGGTCAGAGACGCGGGCGACGGCAGCGGTGACGGCCGAGGCCACCTCCGCGCCGCCATCCATAACGGAGCTGCGAATCGTGTTGGCCGCCCGGTTCACCGGGGCGTCCAATCGCGGCAGGGCAGGCGCCGTACGGGCGTCCGGCGACGCCGCGGTCAGGACCGAGGCGAGATCCGGACCGGGGATCGGTCCTGCAGACGTTCCGACCCCGGTAGCGGGCCGGTCGCGAAGCGCCGCGTCCGCTGCCGCGAGGCTCACGGCCGGGAGCACCGGGACCACGGCCCGCGGCAGCTTCGGCTCCGGGATCTTGAATGCGGGCAGCTCGTACAGGGTGATCTCACCCAGCTCCACAGGTGTCGCGCCGAACCGGTTCCGGGCTACGAGATCGACGGGACCAGACGAATCGGGGCGGAACCAGATGCCGTGCGGATGAGCCTTCGGGTCGACGATCACGCGCTGCCCGTTCGCCGCTTCCACGATCAGCTCCTCAGCACCCTCGACCTCCCACTCGATGCTCACGTCCTGTCCCCTCAGCCGGAACGGGGTGACGAGGTGGGCCTTGACCTCGGGCCGCGTGATCCGTTCGTCCAACAGGTCCAGGAACTCGGCGTAGATCTCCTTCGCCGGGGGGCGCGCGCTCGGCGTCGCCACCAGCGCGTCGACGGCTTTCACGCGCTGGTTCGCCTTGTGCACGCCGCGAAGACGCTTGGGGTCCTCGGTCGTGGCGACGCCCTTGCCCGGCGTCAGGCAGCGCAGGATCATCAGGCCGAGCTTGTAGACGTCGGTGCGCTCGTCCTGGAGCCGCTGCGCGTCGGACTGGCATTCGGGCGGGGCCCAGAAGGGCGTGTGGGCCTGAGTGCGGCTCAGGTCGCTGACGGGCGCCGCCGAGTCGCAGTCCAGCAGCTGGATGCGCGGGGGGGTGAGCGCGAAGGCGACGTTGTTGAAGCTCAGGTCGCCGTAGACCCAGCCGTGCCTATGCAGCCGGCCGAGCGCATAGGCCAGCTTCGCCAGCAGCACATCCCGGTCGACGAACTCGATGTCGGGGACGTCGACGGCGGCCGCCCTGCGTTGCGCGGCGGTGGAAGCGAGCCACTTCATCGCACGTGGCAGCTTCGTCGGCGCGCCGGTCTTCGGATCGGGCTGGCCGCAGAAGAAGTCGTCCGATAGGAGCGGCATCAGCAGTCCGCACACCGACGACCCGTCGTACACCAGCTCGCGCGGCCAGGCCACGTAATCGGCGAGGTCGGCGCGCTCGCCGGAGTCGAGCTGCTTCCAGAAGGAGACGGCCTGAGCCGCATTGCGCCCCTGCTCCGGGATCTCGGTCGTGAACTCCTTGTACGCGACCGGAGCGGGATCTCCACGGAGATTGAACTCGGGCGCCTTGTACACGCAGCCGTAGCCGCCCGCGGCGATCTTCTCGAGCCTGCCGAGGTGAGCCTTGCGCACCTTCATGCTGCCGCTCCCACGCCCGTGGCTCGGGCCGCGAGCCACTGGAGCTCGAGGCAGAGATCCGCCGCTGTGAGGCGTAGCGAACGATCCGTGTCGAGGGCACGCGCGACGAGCGTGAGGATTGACCCGCCGTCGACGTCCTGGAGTCGTTCAGGATCCTCGGTCGTGGCCACGCCCTTGCCCGGCGTCAGGCAGCGCAGGATCATCAGGCCGAGCTTGTAGACGTCGGTGCGCTCGTCCTGGACCCGCTGCGCGTCTGACCGGCATTCGGGCGGCACCCAGAAGGGCGTGTGGGCCTGAGTGCGGCTCAGGTCGTCGAGACGCGCTGCCGAGTCGCAGTCCAGCAGCTGGATGCGCGGGGGGTCGAGCGCGAAGGCGACGCTGTTGAAGCTCAGGTCGCCGTAGACCCAGCCCCGCTGGTGGAGGCGCGCCAGGACGTAGGCCAGCTTCGCAAGGAGGGCGTACCGGTCGGTCAGGTGAACATCCGGGATGTCAACGCCGGCGGCCCGCCGTTGTGCCGCGGTGGAAGCGAGCCACTTCATCGTGCGTGACAGCTTCGTCGGCGCGCCCGTCTTCGGATCGGGCTGCCCGCAGAAGAAGTCGTCCGGCAGCAGCGGCATCAGCAGTCCACACACCGCGGCGGATTCGTCGAGTACGACGGCGCGCGGCCATGCAGCCTGCTCGGCGAGGTCGGCGCGCTCTCTGCGATCGAGCTGCTCCCAGTAGGAAACGACCGCGATCGCCCCACGCCCCTGCGCCGCGACGTCCACGGTGAACTCCTTATACGCGACCGGAGAGGGATCTCCACGGAGCTTGAACTCGGGCACCTTGTACACGCAGCCGAAGCCGCCCTCGGCGATCTTCTCGACGCGACCGAGGTCAGCTCTGAGCACCATCAGGGTCCTCCTCCTCACGGTCGTCCTCCAACCAGATACCGACCACCGTGCGGTCGTCCATGTGCGTCTTTCGCGCGAATCCCACCTGCGCTGCGAACGTCAGGAGGTCCGGCGGCTCAGACCACCACTCGGCCAGCGTGACCTGGACCTCCTCACTCCACTTCAGTGGATTCGCCACTCCGTCGGACATCAGGAACAGTGCGCCGCCCGAGAGCTGAAGGCTCCTGACCTCGTAGGCGGTCTCCTTGTACGGGAGCGGCACCACCCGGCCGGTGTAGTAGCCGTCGTCGTCCTCGCCTTCGTCCACAGGACCCCCGACCTGTCTCCAGCTCCCGTCGGCTTCCAGGTGCCAACACGACGAGTCGCCGACCCACCCGACATCTGCGATCCACTCGCCCGTGTCGTTCCCGACCGAGATGGCGACCGCGGTGGTGGCCATTCCGTCCGCGCGAGGATCGGCCCCGTTGCGAGAGGTCTCCTGCTCGGCGAACGCATGCAGCTCGTCGTTCGCGCGGTCGAACGCCTCCGGCCACTCGCTACCTCGCTCGGCCTCCGTCACGAGAGTGCGGCTGACGAGCTCGGCTGCCTCGTGCGAGCGACCGAGCGAGCCGACGCCGTCGCAGACGACGGCTACGAGCGACTCCCCGCCGCCGTCTGCCTCGCGGAAGCCCAGCGCGTACGCGTCCTGCCGGGGCTTCCCGCGCGCGACATGCAGAAGGCCGCGCGTAGTCGCCGCCTGCGCGAGCATCGAGTCCAGCGAGGCGCTGCTGACCGCGAGGTCAGGCGGCGCCCCAGGCCGCGCGGGGCGGCTCGGCCGCAGCTCCAGCGCGGCGCGACCGGGCTCGCCGATCGCCCAACGGCTGGACGCGATATGCGGTCGCACCTCGAGGTCCACGTCAGTCCAGGAAATCCGGGTCGTACGCGGACTTGCCGGACACGATGCCGGAACCGGCGGCGGGCTCCGCGACCTCGATGGCTCCACGCTCGCCCCCGCTCGCGCGCCGGCTGCTCGAGATCACGCTGTTCTGGATGATGTGGAGGATCCCGTCGAGGGCCTCGCTGGCGCTCGTCGCCTTGGCCAGGAACCACTTGCTCCTCTCCGGGGGAAACGCGAGTCGCGAGAGGACCGCGTCATCGGCGTCCCTGAACCCGAAGGGCACGAAGATCGGATGCGACTTCATGCCCTGCTCCGTGGTCTTGTTGTAGGTGAGCGTCGCCTGGAAGGTCTGCGCCCAGTCACCGTCGAGCGGCTCACCGTCCGTCAGGAAGAACGCACACGGGCGATAGACCTTGTAGCCCTTCGCCTTGAGGCTCGCGCGATCGCTCTCGATCGCTTGGGCGAGCCGGCGAAACGCAGCGCCATAATTGGTGCCCGAGCGGGCCGTCAGGTGCGGAAGCGCACCGTCGCTCACCTGCTCCAAGGGCGCCTCCACCTCGGCGGTGTCCGAGAAGGCGATGATGCTGATGCGGGCGACGTCGTCAACCGCGGGTTCCGCCAGGATCGCGTTGCGCAGACCCTCGAGAAGCGAGTTCAACTGCGGCATGTCGTTCGACATCGAGTACGAGACGTCGCACACGATGTAGAAGGGCATGACGAGCTGTCCCTCTACGACGCCGCTGTGCTCCTGGACCTGCTCTGATTCCAACATCGATTCCCGCCCCTCCGGTCGGTAGAAAGGTCGACTCGACGATGCCGGGAACCCCGGCACGCCCGGACGACCTTGAGATGGATTCGAACCGCCCCGGCACGGCCAGCGTGTCGGGCGGCCCTGGTTCGTGCGGTCCCCCGCCCGTCAGGTCAACCCAAACATGGCGCCGGAGAGTTTGTCAAGTGCTCTCGAGTGCTTTACCACTTATCGGGGGGTTCGTTTGCGCCGCTCGCTCCACATGGCTTAGGGTCGCGCGGGGTGAACTGACAAATGTCGTGGGGGTACAGAGCAGCCGGGAGGACGCTTGCCGCCGGCGTGAGGGAGGGTGCGCGCATCGGCGGTGGACTCGCCGATGCGATGGTCGTACGAGGCGCGTCGCGAGGAGCGCGGCGCGGCTACCTCGCCCCCGGGGATCCCACTCCGCCGCCCACGGCTCCAACCGACTACCTCGACTATCGCGGTGTCGCGACGTGGAGGGAGACAAGCAACCTCGAGGGTTGCGCGTTCGGCCTGGGCGCGTTCATGGATCTACGCCGGGGACGTCCGCGGGGGCCGATCGGCCTGCCAGGGGAGGTTCTGAATCGCCATGCGGTCGTGATCGGTCCGGCCGGCTCGGGCAAGACGGTCGGCGTCCTGCTCCCATGGATCCACGCAGCCATGTCTCTGGGCTGGTCTGTCGTCGCGCTCGACGTCAAAGGCGATCTGCGCGAGAGCTTCCTCGCCTACAAGGACCGGCACGGGTCGATTCCCGGGGGACGGCTGATCAGATGGGACTTCCTCGCGCCCCGGAACACGATCTCGTGGAACTGGCTCGCGGAGCTCACCGATGACTCGCGCGTAGATGCGGCGGTGACGGCGGTCCTCGGGCGACCGACGGAAAGGTCCGCCGTCGATCCCTACTTCTACCAGCGCGACTGCCGCACCTTGCGCGGACTGCTGCTGTTCGGCCGAACGACGATCCCGGCGTGCTCCGCACGGGATCTGATCGGCTTGCTTCAGGACCAAGCCGGCTTGGAGCGCGCGGTGGCGAGCCATCCGCGCGCCCCGGGGGCCGGCGAGCTGTCTGAGGCGGCGCAGTTCGACCCGCTCGACTACCCCAAGGTCGTAAGCGGTGTCGTCACCGCCCTCGCCCCGATGGCGACGGCCGAGGTCGATGCGGTAACCCGCACGGCCGAGCTGAACCTCGACGCCGCCCTCGACGACCACAACCTCCTCGTGGTCGGCGCGCGACTCAGCGGCGGCGAGCGATCCGCAACTCTCTCGAGCCTGCTCGTCAACCAGCTCCGCCAGCGGCTCTACGAGCGCTTCGCGCAGGGGCGCCGACCGGTGCTGCTCGTACTCGACGAGGCCGCTCAGATCGCGCGGCGCGTCGACATCGCCGAACTCATGGAGGTGGCGCGCTCGGCCGGAGTCGGCGTCGTGGTTGCGATTCAGGATGCGGCGAAGCTGCGCGATGAGAACGATCGCTCGTCGATCCTGTCGAACGCGTCCGCCTTCGCGGTCCTTCCCGGTGCGAGCCCGCTCAGCGTCGAGGCTTTCTCGCGTCGACTGGCGGAGCGCCCGGAGCGTACGTACTCGGTGACGACCGGTGGCGGTGACAGGCAGCAGACGCTTGGGACCGAGTCGGTGCCGGTGCTGCGCGAGCGCGAGATCATGCAGAACCCCTTCGGGCAACGCCCCGCGGTGGTTCAGGTGAACGCGCGCGAGCTCGGGATCACCACCAAGCCGCTTCTCGTGGACCTCTACCGGCCGGAGGACGAGTGAGCGCGCAGCCGGTCAGCGGCTACGTTCACGCTCGCGAGCGCGCTTGAGCACGCGCTGCTCGAGCCGACGCGCGTCACGGGCATTCTGCGCGGTAGGACGATCGTCTGGCTCGGGAGACCGCGCCTTCGCGTCGTCGCGGGCCTGATGCCACGCGCGGCTTACTTCCTTTTCGGGCGACTTGACGTCTCGCGAGGCGTCGCGCTTGTTGTATTCGGTCACATTCGGACCCTAACGAGGACGGATAATGCTGTCCAGGGACCGGAGGCGCGGCGCCGACAGCTACACCTGGTCCAGAAGCCCGGCGAACATGGCGTCCATCTCGCGACGCTGCGCCGCTCGGTCGAGTTGCGGCGACTCGTCCGTCAGTCGGCTGAGGTCAAGGGCAGCGCCGTCGGTCGCGAGCTTCCGGCCGGCTATGCGTCGCCTGATCGCCGCGATGCGCTGATCGTCCAACACGACCTCGAACTCAGCGGCGCACCCGACGAGGCGGTCGACGTCAGAGTCCGTCTGGTAGTAGGCCGAGTCACGCAGCTCCGCGTCCGCGAACTCGGCGAAGCGTTGCGCGAGCTCGCGCCACTCGCCTTCGTCGAAAAGCTGCCGGAACTGGCCATGGAAGGCAACTAGCGCCTCCCAGGCGTCGAGGTAGCAGGGATCGGACGCCAGCGCGTGCTTCATCGCGAGTTTCCAATCGTGCGGTGCGTGCGGACGCTCCGTTGCCCTCAGGGTGTCCGCGAGTTGCATGGCGCTGCCCTCGTCGATCGCCCCCTCCCACCACTGGCGAACCAGCTCCGCGAGGCACTCCTCGACGTAGCCAGCGAGTCCCTCGGGTGCCAACCTCGAGCGGGCTACCAGGCTCAGCCGAGCGACCCGCGACTGCTTCGAGAACCTGAGCCGCGTCATTCGCGTCGTGCGCGCGTCGCGCCGCTGCCGGACCCAGATAAGCGACTCGGACTCGAGCAGGCGTCGCGCCGACCGGACGAAGTCCTCGCTGCGGGATAGGGCGTCGCGTGCTGGATCGCCTCCCTCGTAGGTCACGCCCCACAGGTGGATGAGTTGCTCGAAGAACTGCGCCGAGCGCACGGCGTGCACGAGCGTCGGCGGGTCGTCCACGAGCTGCGCCTGCAGAAAGTCCGCAAGCCCGGGATCGTGGACATCCACGAACAGCGTGCCGTCGTCTTCGCGCCGGACGGCCACGAAGCTGTCGTCCAGGACCTTCAGCGCCCGCTCGAATCGCTTCGGGTGCGACGCAAGTCCGGTGGACTCAGTCAGCGCCGCGAAAGCAGAGCGCAGATCGTCGATCTGCGCAGTAGCGGGGAATGTGGCGAGCGTGGCGAGGAGCAGCCGCTCCGCTCTTCCGAGCTCCTCGTGGGCCGTCCGCCAGATCTCGTCGGGGTGGTCCAGGGCATTCACCGCGAAGTCGAGCCAGTTGTTGGTCGTGATCGCGTGACCGCGCTGCAGACCTGTGATGTACTCGATAGTCCGTGGCTTAAAGCCGGGATGCTCCACTATCCGACGGTAGCCAGCGTCATGCACCAGCGACTCTCGCGCCGCGCGGCCGATGAGGTCCGACCTCCATATGTGGTTGTGCAGGATCCGCGCTCGCTCGAGCGGTGAGTACGACGGCAGCTCGAGGAGATACCGGTCTCGCTCGAGGCCGTAGCGCCTAAACGACTCGTACTGCTGCGTGGCCTCTTGAAGAATGTACTCGCGCGTTGTGAGTATGAAGAGCGAGTTCGGCGACTCGACTACCGCAGCGATGAAGCCGAGCAGACGGCTGTCCTCGTTCTTGGCTAGCTCGCCCAGCATCGTGTGTCCGAGGAAGTCGTCGTAGAGAAAGATCTGACGACGGCCCTGGTCGATCTCGTCCCAACCCTCTGCCACATCCTCGGATATCTCGATCGGCTCGTATCCCTGCTCAATCGCTTCCGCGATGAGCATCTCCGCGAGCGTGGTCTTGCCGATGCCGGGCGGTCCGGCGATCAAGCAGAAGTGTCGGTCTTGAAGAATGGCGCGCGCATCGAAGAACGACTGACCCTGCACGTAGAGAGGCAGCATCCGCTTCACCCGCTCCGCAAGCATGCGCGAGCGGGCGGCCGTGCCCGGACGCAGGAGCGCGGCGAGCTGCGGCCCGCTTGCCAGCCACAGCTTCACATGACGGCGCTCGACCTCCTCGTGCGCGTCCAGCAGCGCCTCGAGATCGTGGCGGCCATAAACGTGAGACTCCTCGCGAACGTACGGCACGAGGATCTTCGTGAGCTCGGTCTTGCGCCTTGGCGTGAGCCCGAGCGACGTGACGAAGCGATAAGAGCGTGGCTGTGGCTTGAGCGCCGCGAGACGGGTCCGCTCCTTGCGCGCATCCCTGCGGAGATCTGACCAGGACCCGCCCTTGTAATGCTTGCACTGCACGATGTCAGGGCGTTTGCGGCCCTCTCGGTAGCGCAGGTCGATCCCCATATCGGGCCCGCGCGCGAAGCGCTCGAAACGTACAGCAAGGTCGGTGCCGAGCAGGTCGCCGATAACCGCTTCGAACTCGTTGTCCGAGATGTTGTCCCAGTTGCGCATCGAATCGGCATGATGCCCCCGGGCGCAATGGCGCCTCTAGGAGGCGGTACCTGAGTATCGCGGCGAAGTCCGGGACGCCACGATTTCATGGAGACGCGTCTTGTCGCTGACTACCCGTCGAGGATCTCGGACAGCCGCTGCTCCAGCGCCGTCGAGACCTCGTCGTGCAGCTCCCCCTCGGGCAGGCGCTCCACCAGTGACTGGAGGAAGCCGTCGATGATCAGGCGGGTGGCCAGCTCGCGCGGGAGGCCGCGGGACATCAGGTAGAAGAGCTGGTCGCGGTCGATCTGGGCCACGGCCGCCGCGTGGGTGCAGCGCACGTCGTTGGCCAGGATCTCCAGGCCCGGGATCGCGTCCGCGTGGGCGCGCTTCGAGAGCAGCAGGTTGCGGTTGTCCTGGAACGCGTCGGTCTGCTGCGCGCCGGGGTCGACCTTGATCATCCCGCGCCAGACCGACGACGAGCGGCCGGCGAGGACCCCGCGGAAGGCCAGGTCCGAGGTGGTGTGCGGCGCGGCGTGCTCCTGCGTCGTGTCGAAGTCGACGTGCTGGCGGCCGGAGACGGCGTAGGCGCCGGTCACGCGCGCCTCCGCCCCCTCGCCGCGGAGCTGGGTCTCCATCCGCACCTGTCCCGTCCTGCCGCCGAAGCCCAGCGCGATCCACTCCAGCGCCCCGGCCCGGTCCACCACCGCGCGCTGGGTGCCGAAGACGAGCGCCTTCGGGGAGAGCGACTGCGTGCACACGTAGCGCAGCCGCGCGTTCGGCCCCACCACGATCTCGACCACCGCGTTCAGCAGCCCGTCCGCGTCCGGCGAGGGCGACAGCCAGCGCTCCCACACCTCGGCCTCCGCCCCCTCCTCCAGCACGATCAGGACGCGGTGGTGCAGGGCGGCGCCCTCGGCGTGCGTCGCGGTGAGGTCGCGTGCCTCGAGCCGCTCGCCCGCGGGCACGTGGATCAGCGTCCCGCCGCTGCGCCCCGCGTCGTTGCGCGCGACGAACGGGTCGTCGCCCGGCACGAGCGTGCCCAGCAGCGGGTGGTCGATCTCGGAGGCGGCGCCGTCCCCGGAGGCCGGGAACGCATCGACGTCGACCCCGCTGAGGTCGGTGAACTCCCAGCCCGCTCGGCCCTTGAAGGATGGAAGCTCGGGCAGGGCCAGCGCGGGGCTAGCCAATGCTGCCTTCCATCTGGAGCTCGATCAGGCGGTTCAGCTCGACCGCGTACTCCATCGGAAGCTCCTTCGCGATCGGCTCGATGAAGCCGTTCACGATCATCTTCGACGCGTCCTCCTCCGGGATCCCGTGGGACTGGAGGTAGAAGAGCTGCTCCTCGGACACCTTGGAGACCGACGCCTCGTGGCCGACGCTCACGTCGTCCTCGCCGATGCGGATCGTCGGATAGGTATCGGAGCGCGAGTCCTCGTCGAGCAGCAGCGCGTCGCAGACCACCGTGGAGCGCGCCTCGGTGGCGCCCTTGGCCACCTCGAGCAGCCCGCGGTAGCTCGACCGCCCGCCGTCCTTCGAGATCGACTTGGCGAAGATGTTCGAGGTCGTGTGCGGCGCCGCGTGGACGATCTTGCCGCCGGCGTCCTGGTGCTGGCCCTCACCGGCGAAGGCGATCGAGAGGATCTCGCCGTGCGCGCGCTCGCCGAGCAGGTACACGCTCGGGTACTTCATGGTCAGCTTCGACCCGAGGTTGCAGTCGACCCACTCGACCGTCGCGTCGGCCTGCGCGATCGCCCGCTTGGTGACCAGGTTGAAGACGTTCTGCGACCAGTTCTGCACGGTCGTGTAGCGGATCCGCGCGCCGGGCTTCGCGATCAGCTCGACCACCGCGGAGTGGAGCGAGTCGGACGAGTACGTGGGGGCCGTGCAGCCCTCGACGTAGTGCACCGACGAGCCCTCGTCGGCGATGATCAGCGTGCGCTCGAACTGGCCCATGTTCTCGGTGTTGATCCGGAAGTAGGCCTGGAGCGGCATCTCCACGTGCACGCCCGGCGGCACGTAGACGAACGAGCCGCCCGACCACACCGCCGAGTTCAGGGCGGCCAGCTTGTTGTCGTTGGCCGGGATGACCGTGGCGAAGTACTCGCGCACGATGTCCTCGTGCTCGCGCAGGGCCGAGTCCATGTCGAGGAACTGCACGCCCTGCTTCTCGAGGTCCTCGCGGACCTGGTGGTAGACGACCTCGGACTCGTACTGCGCGCCGACGCCGGCCAGGAACTGGCGCTCGGCCTCGGGGATCCCGAGCCGGTCGAAGGTCTTCTTCACGTCCTCGGGCACGTCGTCCCAGTCGCGCTCGGCGCGCTCGGACGCACGGACGAAGTAGTGGATGTTGTCGAAGTCCACCTCGGCCAGCATCGGACTGCCCCAGGTCGGCATCGGGCGGGCGAGGAAGTGGTCGAGCGCCTTGAGCCGGAAGTCGCGCATCCACTGCGGCTCCGACTTGAACTCGGAGATCTTCTCGACGATCTCGCGGTTCAGCCCCTTGGGGGCCTTGTAGAGGTAGTTCTCGGCGTCGTGGAAGCCGAAGCGCTCCTCGTAGTTCTCGCCGATGCCGGCCAGCTCGGGAGCGGAGGTGTCGGGCGTCGTCGTCTCGGTGCTCATGTCAGTCGATCTCCACTCTGATGATGCCCGCGTCGACGGACACCTGGAAGGTATCGACGGGCTGGTAGGCGGGGAGGGTCAGCGGGCGGCCCGAGCGCAGGTCGAAGCGCGAGCCGTGGCGGGGGCACTCGATCGTGCAGGCGTCCTGGTCGAGCTCGCCCTCGACCAGCGGGCCGTCGTCGTGCGAGCAGCGGTCCTCGATCGCGAGCACCTCGCCGGCGCAGTTGAACACGCCGATCTCGAGGTCCTCGTGCTCCACGAGCCGCATGCCGCCGGGCGGCAGCTCGTCGAGGGGGCAGATGTCGATCAGCTCGGGCATTTCGCGTCAAAACCGACCCACGGGATCGGGATTCAGAGTCTAGCGGCCGAGGGGGCCTGTGCTCAGCGCCGGACGCGCAGGCGCAGCTTGACCTCGCCGCCGATCCGCACGTCCGGGTCGAGGTAGGCGCGGGAGTCCCCGCGGTCGTGGCGCGAGTAGCGGGCCGTGACCCCGTCCCAGCGCCGGATCCGGCCGATCTCGGCCTTCAGCTCGGCGAACGAGCGCGCCCCGTGCCCGTCGTCGTCCTCCTCGTCCTCGAGGATCACGATCTCGCCCAGCTCGCCGCCCAGCTCGCCGGCCTCGTCCGCCTCCGGACCGGCCAGGGTGAGCACGTGGGTGCCGGGCGAGAGGTCGCGCGGGATCCGCAGGCGGAAGTCGAAGCGGCGCAGCGGTCCGCGGACCATCCGCGTGCGCAGCGAGACCGGCACGACCGACCCGCGCCGCACCGAGCGCGGCATCGACGCCCCGAGCATGTACGCCTGGCGGGCGCCGCGGCGCACCTCGATCTCGGCGTCCAGCCGCTCGACCGCCAGCGGGGCGTACTCGGCCGCGCCGATCGCGGCCAGCGCCCGGGCCACGTCGTCGGCCATGCTGCCCCCCACCCCGCCGCCGAGCTGCACCACGTAGCGGTTGCAGATCCGCAGCGGATCGGAGCGGCCCAGCAGCGTGATCCGGGCGCACATCGAACCCGTCTCCCGCGCCGGGATCGAGCGCATGACCCGCGCGGACGCGTCCGCGATCGCCAGCGGGGCGACCAGCTCGAGCGGCGAGTAGCCGGCGGGCAGGTCCACGCCGGACTCGTCCGCCACCTGCGCCTCGATCCGGTCGCTGCCACCGCCGTCGGCGTCGGTGGCCAGGATGGAGAGGTCGGTGGTCCGCGGCACCACGCCGGTCCGCCCCACCACGGCGGCCAGCGCGTCGTTGGTGACCGCGCCGATGTCGGCCCCCGGGGCGGCGAGCTTGTAGCTGCCGATCGCCGGGTCGGGGTTGCCCACCACCGTGTGCACGTACGCCTGCTGGAGCAGCAGCGAGCGGCGGCCGACCGCCTCGAACGGGTGGGCGAAGAGCCAGGCCGAGGTGTCGTCCACGTACGCGACCGTGCCGATCCCGCCCACCCAGATGTCGCCGCTCGAGAGCCCCACCGACACGGCCGAGCCCGGCCGCAGCGGCTCGAAGGGGGCCGCGAGGGCGGGTGCCTTCGGGGCAGCGATCACCGGGCGCGGGCCGCGGCGGGCGGTGGCGACGAGCGCGCGCTCGACCGGGC
>JALZEZ010000355.1 GCA_030861775.1 Actinomycetota bacterium | reverse complement strand
GCCCAGCGGACCACGTCCGAACCGCGGCGCTCGTTCCTCGCGCGGATCGTTCCCTCGCCGGCGGGCGGGCTGCCCGGCGCGCGCGTGCCGGGGGTGATCCGCCGGCTGGTGGCGCGGCTCCCGGTGGAGCGCAAGGCGGCCCAGCTCATGCTCGTCGGCTTCTCGGGCCGCGACCCCTCGGCGTCGTTCTTCCGGACGCTCAAGCGGACCGACTACGGCGGCGTGGTGATCGACCGCCGCAACTACCTGGACGACGTCCAGCTCGAGGCGATGACGGCCTCGATCGCGAACGCCACCGCGCGCAAGGGGCACGAGCCGCCGCTGATCCTGGCCCGGCAGCAGGGCGGCGAGCAGTCGGCGTTCCCGGACCTGCCGCCCGCCGCCCCGCCCGGGGAGCTGGCCGGCCTGCGCGACGCGATCGCCGAGTTCGGCCGCACGGCCAAGACCTTCCGGGCCATCGGGCTGAACGGCGTGATCGGGCCGTCGGTGGACGTGGGCACCCACGCGGCCGGCGCCCTCGGCACGCTCGCGTTCGGCGACGAGCCGGCCGCGGTGGCCGACTACGCACGCGCCGGCGTGGCCGCCTTCCGGCGGGCGAAGCTGCTGTCGGCGCCGGAGCACTTCCCGGGCATCGGCGGGGCCACCGAGCACACCGACGAGGGGCCGGCCCAGGTGGGGCTGAGCCTGGACGAGCTGAAGGACCGCGACCTCGTCCCGTTCCGGGCCGCGATCCGCGCGGGCGCCCCCGCCGTGGTGGTGGGCCACGCGAACTACGTGACCGACGACTTCGTGGTGCCGGCCTCGCTCTCGCGCGCCCTGGCCCGCGACCTGCTGCGCGGCGGGCTCGGCTTCCGCGGGATCGCGATGTCCGACGACCTCTCTGCCGCGGCGATCGCCACCACCCAGCCGTCGATCGCGGCGGCGGCCGTCGACGCGATCGCGGCGGGAATCGACATGGTGTGGATCTCGGGGCCGGCCTCCGTGCAGGCGCAGGCCTACCGGGCGATCCTCGCGGCGATCAGGAAGGGCACGATCTCGCGCGCGCGGCTCGACGCCGCGGTCACGCGGATCATCACGGTCAAGCGGGAGCTGGGCCTCCGGGTCCGGAAGCGGACGCCCCCGCCGGAGTACCCGGGCGCGGCGAATCCGGGCGTGCCCGGAGCAGCTCCGCCAGCAGCGCCAGGAGTGCCGCCGCCAGCGCCAGGGGCGCCCCCACCCGCCGCTCAGTAGGCACGTCGAGGTCGTCGAAGGCGAAGCCGAAGTCGGGCGGGAGGGCGAGCCGGTAGGCGATCGCCAGCACCATCACCCCCGCCAGCGCCGCCCTTGCCCGCGGAGCCGCGTCCGCCGAGACGAGCGCCAGGCCGAGAACCGCGGCGACGAGGACGACCTTCCCCCACGCCGTCGCGTCCCAGCCGTTCGGCGTGTAGTCGTCGAGCGCGTACCAGGGGAGCAGGACCGTGGCCAGCGCGCTCAGCGCGAAGCCGGCGCGGGCGAGGTCCCTCACAGCGCCCGGCGGCCCTGGAACGCCTTCCCGAGCGTGACCTCGTCGGCGTACTCCAGGTCGGCGCCCACGGGCAGGCCGCTGGCCAGCCGCGTGACGGCCACGTCCGGCGCCCGGTCGCGCAGGGCGTCGGCGATGTAGAGCGCGGTGGCCTCGCCGGTGGTGGTCGAGTTGGTGGCGATCACGACCTCGCGGACACCGCCCCGCTCGACCCGGGTGACCAGCTCGGCCAGGCGCAGGTCCTCGGGGTCGATCCCGTCGATCGGCGACAGCGCCCCGCCGAGCACGTGGTAGCGGCCGCGGAACTCGTGGGTGCGCTCGATCGGGATCACGTCGCTGGGCTCCTCGACCACGCAGATCACGTCGGAGTCGCGCCGCTCGTCCTCGCAGATCCGGCAGCGCGGCCCGACCGCGAGGTTGAAGCAGACCTCGCACTGCCCGACGGTCTCCTTGACCTCGCGGATCGCGTCGGCCAGCGGGACGGCCTGGTCGGTGGGCGTCCTGAGGATGTGGAACGCGAGCCGCTGCGCGGTCCGCTGCCCGATCCCGGGCAGCCGCGCGAGCTCGGTGATGAGACGATCGACGGGCGGCGAGAACACCGCCGGCGAGCTTAGCCCGCGGGTCGGTCCGCTCAGTCGCCGGCGAGCGCGGAGGCGCCGCCGGCCAGCGGGTGGCCGAGGCGGGGCTGCTCGCCGACCTCGATCGCGCGCTCGCGCACCAGGCGGGACATGACCTGGACGGCCGCGGCGTCGAACTGCGTGCCGGCGTGGCGCTCCAGCTCCTCGACGGCCTCCTCGGGGGTCTTCGGCTTGCGGTAGGCGCGCGGGCAGGTCATCGCCTCGAGGGCGTCGGCCACGTGGAGCACGCGGCTCTCGATCGGGATCTCGTCGCCGGCCAGTCCGTCGGGGTAGCCCTCGCCGTCGACGCGCTCGTGCAGGTGGCCGACCCAGAGTGCGATCTCGTTGAGCCCGGCGCCGGCGATGATCGCCCGGCCCAGCTCGGAGTGGCGGCGCATCACGGTGAACTCGTCGCGCGTGAGCGGGCCCGGCTTGAGCAGGATCGCGTCGCGGATGCCGATCTTGCCGACGTCGTGGAGCAGCCCGGCCATGCGGATCTCCTCCACGCGCTCGTCGCCGAGCTTCATGGCGGCGGCCAGGGTGGCGGCGTAGAAGGCGACCCGCTGGGAGTGCATGTGGGTGTAGCCGTCGCGGGCGTCCACGGCGCGGGCCAGCGCGTGGACCGTGTTGAAGAGCGCGCCGCGGCGGGCCTGAGCGCTCTCGTCCACGAGCGCGACGTCCTCGGAGGAGTGGACGACGGTGCTGCCGGCGCCCTCGGCGCGGGCGCGCAGCATGGCGGCGTCGGCGTAGCGCATCAGCTCGCTGCGCCCGAGCGAGTGGCTCGGGAACTCGGCGACGCCGGCGCTGATCGAGATCATCCCGACCTGCGAGGCGAGCGCGCGGGAGTCGATCCCGGCGCGGAGGCGGGTGACCACCTCGCGGGCGCCCTCGGCGTCGCAGCTGCTGAGCGTGAGCATGAACTCGTCGCCGCCGACGCGGCCGCACTGGTCGCCGGGACGGAGGTTCGAGGCGAGCGCCTCGGCGACGGTGACGAGCAGGGCGTCTCCGTGGGCGTGGCCCCTGACGTCGTTGACTTCGCGGAAGCCGTCGATGTCCACCGCGACCACGCTGACCGGCCAGCTCTCGCGGCGGGCGCGGCGCAGCTCGGTCTCGAGCGCGTCCTGGAAGGCGCGGTGGTTGAGGACGCCGGTGAGCGGGTCGCGCAGGGCCAGCGACTCGAGCCGCTTGCGGGTCTCCTCGAGCTCGGCGGCGAGGTCCGTGTGGGGCTCGCGGCCCCCGGCCCAGCCGACGACGAAGGCGATGCCGCTGGCGATCACGACCGCCGCCGTGGCGGTGGACCAGCCGAACATGACGAAGGCGGCGGCGAACGCGGCCGTGATCGAGCCGGCTCGGACCGCGATCAGGACGCCAGGGGCGATGTCGCGCGCGCGCGCGAGGGATGCGGCAATCCGCTTCACTGAGGCTGCATCGGCAGCCGATGGGGAGGGCTTGAGCGCGGCCTGGCGCCTCCACATTTCCTCCACACACGCTGCACCCGGGCGCAACATGGCGCGCTTAGCATCCGGGGCGTGGCAGGCGAGACGATCGTCATCGTCGAGGACGAGTCCGACATCGCCGGCGCGCTCGCGGCGCGGCTGCGCTCGGAGGGGTTCACGGCCGAGGTGGCGGGCGACGGCCCGAGCGGCGTGGAGCTCTGCCGGCGGGTCCGGCCGGACCTCGTGGTGCTGGACGTGATGCTGCCCGGGTTCGACGGGATCGAGGTCTGCCGGCGGGTCCAGGCCGAGCACCCTGTCCCCGTGGTGATGCTCACGGCGCGCGGTGAGGAGACCGACGTGCTGGTCGGCCTGGGCGTCGGGGCGGACGACTACATGACCAAGCCCTTCAGCCCCCGCGAGCTGGTCGCGCGCGTGAAGGCGGTGCTGCGGCGGGCCGAGCGGCTGGCGGCGGCCGGCGAGCGGATCGCGAGCGGCGGCGTGGAGGTCGATCTCGCGGCGCGCCGGGTCAGGCGCGACGGGGACCCCGTCCCGCTGACCCCCACCGAGTTCGAGCTGCTCGCGCACCTCGT
>JALZEZ010000354.1 GCA_030861775.1 Actinomycetota bacterium | reverse complement strand
GCCGACCTCGTGCTGGCCGTGAACGAGCTGGCCACGAACAGCGTGCGCACGGTGGCCAGGTCGGCCCGGGTGAAGCGCACCTCCTCGCGGCGGGCAGGCGGAGGGGGCAGCTCGCCCGCGAGCGTCTCGTACCGGCCGCCGAGGTAGTCGTCGCTGCGGCCCGTGACCGAGTCGGTGCCCACGTACGGGTGGGTGCGCCGCGCCTCCTCCACCACCTCCGCGGGCAGCGCGCCCGCGTCGTAGGGGCAGACGAGCTTCCACGGCGGCCCGTCGTCGAAGGCGACGTTGAGCAGCGCCTCGTGGCGGTGGCACTCGTCCAGCTCGGCGGCCGAGCGCCCGGCCCAGATCGGCTCCCCCACCCCGCGCACGCCGCCGCCGTCGCCCGCGTGCTCGGCCACGAACGCGCGCCAGAGGGGGATGATGCAGCCGGGGTTGCGGCCCATGGCGCGCATGTCCACGAAGTCCACCGCGCCGGCCTCCTCGCCCAGGGCCCCGCTCAGCGCTTCGATCTTCTCCCGCTCCACGGCCACCAGCGTGGGCTCCCCGGCTGCGACCCCCGCCCGGACGAACGGGAGCAGCCCGTCCATGAAGCCGTCGAGGCCGTCGTAGAAGAGCGCCTCGTGGCGGAAGGCGGCCGTCACAGGTCCGCCTGGAGGAGGCCGGCCAGGCGGTCGAAGCTGCGCGGCGCGCCCAGCACCTTCAGCGCTCGCCCCTGGCGCCCCAGCTCGCGCGCGTGGTCGGCGATGGCCAGGACGCCGTGGTGGTCGATGAACTCGAGCTGGTCGAGCTCGAGCGCCACGTCGCCCCGGTCGGGAGCGGACAGGCGCAGGAGACGGCCCAGGTCGCCGGCGCTGAAGCCGTCGACCTCACCGGCCAGGCCGAGGCCGTCGCGCCCGGCGTAGAGCCGGAACCGCGCGGTGCAGTCGGGCGCGTGGGACGAGCGGTGCACGCAGGCGAGGTCCGACAGCAGCTCCTCCGGCAGCACGCGCCGGTCGTAGCAGCACAGCGCCGCCATCGGGTTGCGGGCCATGTAGCGCTCGGCCACCGCCTCCCAGCGGACGTGCTGCTCCCACTGCTCCGGGTCGCCGACCAGCGCCGTGCAGTCGCCCACCACGCGCAGGCCGGTGAACCCGTCCTGGAGCGCGGTCTCGGTGGCGGTCGCGTACATCGAGAGGCGCGCCATCGGGTCGGCGGGGCCCAGCGTGTCGTAGACCAGCTCGAGCGGCATGATGCGGAGCGTCCCGTCGTCGAGCAGGAGCTCCACGTCGGGGAGGCCGTCGAGGTCGAAGCGCAGCTTCTGCACGCTGCCGCTGCCGACGTACAGCAGGCGCTGGCCCAGGTCCACGCCGTCCTGGAGGAACGCGTAAGCGCCCGAGGTGAACTCGAGGTCGTCCCCGTAGATCCAGCATGCGTGCCCCCGCACGCCGAGACCCGCGGCGGAGGCCACCGATCCGTGCCGACGCATGGCCGCTGAGTATGGCACCGGGACACCGGCTTGACCGCCACTCGGCGGCGGCTCGGGACGACTAGCCGAACAGCGGCAGCCGGCGCCGCCGGGCGAGGGCGTCCATGCCGCGCTGGATGCTGTCCTGGACCTCGTCGTACTTGCGCGCGACGTAGTCGTCGTCGTTCGCCTTCCTGGCGTCCTTCGACAGCGTGATCGGGTCCTGGAAGGCGGTCCGGATCTTGGTCGGGAACGGGATCTCGGGCAGGATCGCCGGGCTGATGCCCCAGGGCAGGTTGACCGCGAACGGGAACACCTTCAGCCGCGCGACCTTGTCGAGCTGGAGCGCCTTGGCCAGCCTGCGGCCGCTGAACAGGACCGGCATCGAGTCGGGCCCGCCGACGGTCGCGATCGGGACGATCGGCACCCCGGCGCGGATGGCCATCTTCACGAAGCCGCGGCGGCCGGCCAGGATGGCCTCGTCGCGCTTCACCCACGGCCGCAGCGAGTCGACCTCGCCGCCGGGCCAGAGCGCCACGTCGTGGCCCTCGGCCAGCGCCGCGCTGATGCTGTCCGGCGCGGCGGGCAGGACCCCCATGCGGCGGAAGTAGGCGCCGATGCCCGGGGCGGCCATGAGAGCGTCGTGGGCTGTGCCGTGGAGCTTGCGCTCGTCGCCGAACCTGCGCCACCAGTGGATGCCGATCGTCCAGGCGTCCCACACGAACGGCGCCCCCGAGTGGATGCCGATCAGGAGGCAGGGCGGCTCCGGGAGCTTCTCCCAGCCCTCCATCTCCATCCGGAACCAGTAGTCCACGAGCGGGTTCCAGAAGAACTTCTGCCGCTCCATGAACTCGTAGTCGGGTCCGTCCAGGTTCCAGTCGCCGGCGCGCTCGGCCACCCAGCCGGCGGCGCCGTCGGCGCCCTGGCGGCGCTTCTCGCCCTCGCGCCTGGCCTTCTCGGCGTAACGCTTGGCCTGCGGCCTGCCGTTGCCGCGGCCGTTCGCGCGCGTCCCGCGGCTGGTCTTCGTCTGAGCCATGGCGCCTCCTCCCGACTGTTACAGCTGTGTAAAAAAGGGGTCAGACCCCTTTTTCAGGCCTACCCGGCTTGGCGCGTACTAGTCCTTCCAATCCGGCGCGAAGCTCGGGTCGAAGTAGCGCTCGCGGCGCTCGGAGAGCTCGTCCAGGCGGGCGGCCTCGTCGCCGGTCAGGTCGAGCTCCAGCGCGGCCAGGTTCTCGCGGCGGCGGCCGGGGTCGGTGGAGCGCGGCAGCAGGACGACCCGCTCCTGGCGCGCCAGCCAGGCCAGCGCCACCTGAGCCGGTGAGGCGTCGTGCGCTTCCGCGATCTCGCCGAGCAGCGGCTCCTCGACCATGTCCGAGGCGCTGCCGCCGAGCGGCGCGTAGGCCTCCAGCAGCAGGTCGTGCTCGTCCGCCATGCCCAGCAGCTCCCGCTGGGAGAGCTTCGCGTGGTACTCGACCTGGTCGGCGAAGATCTCGGGCGCGTGGGCGAGCGCGTCGCGCAGCATGTAGCCGGGGAAGTTGCTCACGCCGAGCTCGCGGATCAGGCCGTCCTCGCGCAGGCGGCGGAGCTCGTCCAGCGCCGGGCGGACGTCCTCGCCCTCGGGCGGCGGCCAGTGCAGCAGGAGGAGGTCGATCCGGTCGATCCCCAGGCGGCGCAGGCTGCCCTCGGCGCTGCGGCGCAGCCGCTCGGGCGGGAAGTCGTCGATCCAGACCTTCGTCGTGACCCAGATCTCGCCCGCGTCCACCCCCGAGCGGCGGATGCCCTCCCCCACCTCGCGCTCGTTGCCGTACGCGCTGGCGGTGTCCACGTGGCGGTAGCCGGCTGCGAGCGCGTCGGCGACGGTGTCCGCGGTCTCGCCGGGATCGACCTCGAACACGCCGATGCCGATCGTCGGCACCTCCACGCCGCGGACGCTCTTGGCGAAGGGGGCGGGCATCGGGCCAACGCTACCCTCGCCCGCTCGATGCGAACCCTCACCGCCATCCTGATCGCGCTGGCGCTCGCCGCCGCCGGCTGCGGGGGCGACGACGAGGGCGGGGGCGGCGGGGGCGGCGGTCCCGCGAGCCCCGAGCAGGTCGTGAAGCGCTGGATGCTCGAGGGCGAGTGCGACCTCATGACCGACAAGTTCCTCGAGGCGCAGCTCCTCGGGCTCGGCAAGGGCCGTCAGGACCGCTGCGAGCTGTTCGAGAAGCAGCACACCAAGCCGCAGTACGGCGAGGACGACATCCAGATCACCGACGTGAAGGTCACCGGGAACCGGGCGAGCCTCGTGGTCGGGTCCGAGAACGCCCCCGACATCAAGTCGAAGTACGACCTGGTGAAGGCGGGCGGCCAGTGGCGGATCGACGCCGCCGAGCTCCAGTAGCCTCGGCCGCATGCCGGCCAGACGCTGGATGGTCCTCGCGGGCCTGACCGCGCTCGCGCTGATCCTGGGCTACGTGGGGTTCGAGCGGCTGCCCGAGGGCGAGCGGTGGAGCTTCGGCGACTCGCTGCACCGCTCGCTCCAGCTCTTCGTGCTCGAGTCGGGCGGGGTGGCGCCGCCGGTGCCGTGGCAGCTCGAGGTGGCCCGCCTGCTGGCGCCCGCGGTGACGGTCTACGCGGCCGTGCTCGCCGGGATCGCGCTGTTCCGCGACCGGCTGCGCGAGCTGGGCGTGCGGCTGCGGGCGCGCGACCACGTGGTGG
>JALZEZ010000353.1 GCA_030861775.1 Actinomycetota bacterium | reverse complement strand
CCCCAGCAGGTCGCGCATCTCGCGCGACCCCTCCTCGAAGTCGTACACGAGCTTGCTGGCGGCGGCCATCGGCCAGATCCTAGGGCGGACGCGCCTAGGCCACGCGCCGCAGGCGCACGTGCGCGTGGTACTCCATCGTCTCGGCGATGGCCCGGTCCGCCTGGCGCAGCGCGGGCTCGGCCGCGTCCGGGTTCTCGGCCAGCGGCCGGCCGAGGGCCTCGACCAGGAACGCGTGGGCGGCGCCGTCGAGCGGGAACGAGCCGGCCTCGCAGCCGGGGCACACGACGCCGCCCGCGCTGGCCGAGAACGCGCTCAGGTGCTCGCGCTCGCCGCAGGCCGCGCAGGAGGCCAGCTCGGGGGCGAAGCCGGCGGCCAGGAGCAGCTTCAGCCGGAAGGCGAGCGACTGCGCGCGGGTGGCCGCGTCCGGGTCGCGGTCGAGCAGTCGCAGCTCGTGGCAGAGCAGGTTGTAGGCCGGCCGGTTGGGCTCCTGGGAGTCGAGCAGCCGGAGGACCGCGTCGCAGGCCTCGGTGGCGCGCCCCAGCGCGTCGCGGCGGTCGCGCAGCGTGGCGTGCGCGTCCACGGTGTCGGCGGCCGTGACCGTGCACAGGTCGCCGCGGCCCTCGCGCAGCATCAGCTCCACCCGGAACATCGGCTCTAGCCGGCCGCCGAAGCGCGACTTCACCCGCCGCACCCCCTTGGCGATGGCGCCTACTCGCCCGCGCTCTCGGGTATAGAGGTGCAGCACGCGGTCCGCCTCGCCATAGCGGATCGAGCGCAGCACGACGGCCTCCGTCTTGAAGGAGGGGGGCATTCCTAGACTTTTTCGCACATGCCGGACGCGACGAGCGTGATCCTGTACACGACCGAGCCCTGCGGCTTCTGCCGCCAGGCGAAGGCCCTCCTGTCGAGCCGCGGCGTGCGCTTCGACGAGGTCAACCTGGCCAAGGACGCGGAGGGCCGCGCCGCGCTGGTGGCGCGCACGGGGCAGATGACGTTCCCGCAGGTCCTGGTCGGGGACCGCTCGATCGGCGGCTTCCGGGAGCTGCTCGAGCTCGACCGCTCGGGGCGGCTCGACTCGCTGCTGGCGGCCTAGACGCCGCGCGGGCGGCGCTGGCAGCGCTCGCACACGTAGGTCCCGCGGCCGGCCGCGCGCATCTTGCGGATGGTGGCGCCGCAGCGCACGCACGGCTGGCCCTCGCGCAGGTGGACCAGGAAGCGGTCCTGGAAGGCGCCCTTGCTGCCGTCGGGGTTGCGGAAGTCGTCGATCGAGGCGCCCTTGGCGTCGATCCCCGCCTGGAGCGACTCGATCACCGCCTGGTGGAGTGCCTCGAGCTGTGGCCGCCGCAGCGTGCCCACCGGGCGCAGCGGGTGGATCCGCGCGCGGAACAGCGCCTCGTCCGCGTAGATGTTGCCCACGCCCGCCACGCGCTCCTGCGTGAGCAGAAAGGCCTTCACCGGCTGCCTGCGCCCGCGCGCGTGCTCGCGCAGCACGTCCGCGGTGAACTCCGGGCTGAGCGGCTCCACCCCGGCCCGGGTGAGGAAGTAGTCGTCGCGGGCGTCGTCGCCCAGCAGCACCACGCCGGTGCCGAAGCGGCGGGGGTCGGTGAAGAGGATCGCCTCGCCGGAGTCGAGCGTCATGCGCACGCGCGTGTAGGGGGCCTCATCGGCCAGGATGAGGTTCCCGGTCATGCGCAGGTGCATCACGAGGTGGATCTCCTCCGCCAGCTCGAAGATCAGCCACTTCCCCCGGCGCGCGAGCCGCTCGACGACCCGCCCCTCCACCGCGGCCGCCAGCTCCGCCGGCGCGGCGGGCTCGCACCAGCGCGGGTCGAGGATCTCCAGCGACCGCAGCACCCGCCCCTCGGCGACGGGCGCCAGGTGGCGGCGGATGGTCTCGACCTCGGGCAGCTCCGGCACGCCGCCGAATTAAAGGGGTCTGACCCCTTTTTTACGTTCCTGTAACAGTCGCGCGGGGGTGGGCCTTGAAGTAGACGTCCTTCAGGCGCTCGCTCGACAGGTGCGTGTAGAGCTGGGTGGTGGCCACGTCGGCGTGGCCGAGCATCTCCTGCACCGAGCGCAGGTCGCAGCCGCCGGCCAGCAGGTGGGTGGCGAACGTGTGCCGCAGCGTGTGCGGGCTCATCCGGTCGGCCAGCCCCGCCGCGGCCGCGTGGCGGCGGACGATCTTGTAGAGCCCCTGGCGCGTGAGCCCCTCGCCGCGGAAGTTCAGGAACAGCGGCGTGACCGGCCGCCCGCGCGCGAGCAGCGGCCGCCCGCGCTCGAGGTACCTGCGCACGGCCTCGACCGCCTTGCTGCCGATCGGCACCACGCGCTCCTTGGAGCCCTTGCCGCGGGCGCGCAGCACGCCGTCCTCCAGGTCCACGTCGCCCACCTCGATCCCGATGGCCTCGGAGGCGCGCAGCCCGCAGGCGTACATCAGCTCGAGCAGGGCGCGGTCGCGCAGCGCGGTGGGGTCGGTGCCCTTCGGCTGCTCGAGCAGCCTGCCCACCTCGCCGCGGCTGAGCACCTTCGGCAGGCGCCGGCCGCGGCGCGGCCCGCTGATCGTGGCCATCGGGTCGGAGTCGCGCACGCCCTCGCGGCGCAGGTGCCGGTAGAACGAGCGCAGGCAGGCGGCCTTGCGGTGGATCGTGGCGGGCGACGCGGCCGGGCGGCCGTTGCCCTCGGCCAGCTGGGAGAGGAAGTCGGAGACGTCGGCGCTCGTGGCGTCGGCGGCGCCGCGCCCGCGCTCCTCGAGGAAGCGGCCGAACTGGAAGAGGTCCGAGCGGTACGCCTCGAGGGTGTTGCGCGAGAGTCCGCGCTCGAACTCGAGGTATGCCAGGAAGTCGAGGACCAGGTGCTCGAACGGCCGGACCTCTGAGATATGGGTGATGGTCGCCACGTGGGTTGGTTCGGCCGCACCGGCGCTTCCCCTGGCGAGTGCAACCGCCCTCTCAGAGCGAGGGGAAGTACTTCAGGCCGTCCCAGCCGTGGACGGCGGCGTCGCTGAGCCAGAGCGAGGCCACGTTGAGGGCGAGTGCGAGCGCGAAGAACGCGAGGGCGAGCCGGCCGCGGCCGAGGTAGGTCGCCATCAGCATGCCGCCCGCGGCCACGAGGCCGGCGACGCCGAGGGCGAGGGTCCAGACGAACTCCGCGCGCCGCCACGTGCACGGGTTCTCGTCCGCCCCCTCGACCACGCAGAAGACCTCGTACGGCAGCCATGCGAAGAACGCGCCGACGCAGGCCGCGAGGAAGGCCAGCAACGCGCCTGTCCTGGCCGCGGGGCTCAGCGGCGGTAGGCCCGGAACCAGAGCAGGCCGATCAGCGACTTCGAGTCGCGGCAGTCCTCGATCGCCTCGTCCAGGCGGTCCAGCGGCCAGCGCACGATCTCGATGCGCTCGTTCTCGTCCGGGTCCTCGTCGGGCTCGGCGTCGTACAGGTCGGTGGCCAGGAAGACGTGGAAGCGCTCGTCGGTGAAGCCCGGCGAGGCCCACACGCTCGTCATGCGCTCCCAGGTGCGCGCGCCCTTGCCGATCTCCTCGATCAGCTCGCGCCTGGCCGTCTCGAGCGGCTCCTCGCCCTCCACGTCGAGCTTGCCGGCGGGCACCTCGAGCAGCGCCTGCTCCCCGGTGGCCTCGCGCGGCTGGCGCACGAGGTACAGGTACTCGCCGTCGTGGGCGACCATCGCCACCGCGCCCGGGTGCACCACGAACTCGCGCTGCACCTCCTCGCCGTCGTCGTCGTGGACGAAGCGGTCCACTCGGACCCTGATGATCCGCCCGGCCCAGACCTCCTCGCCGCCGCTGCGCTCGAAGCTCACGCCTCCTCCGCGAGGACCGCGCCGCCCGCCAGCGCCGCCCGGAAGAACAGCTCGTCCTCCTCGATCGATCGGCCCATCGTGCGAGCCGGGAGGCCGGACCCGGCGTAGCCCTCGAGGTCCACCTCCGCCGCGCGCGCCTCGTGCTCGCCGGGCAGCGAGACGATCGCGCCCGCGGGCACGGCCACAAGCGCCGGCCTGAGCAGCAGCTCCAGCACGGTGGCGGTGTGGTGCGAGAGGCCGGCGTGGCGAGGGCGGGCGTCGCCGGACGACATGCGCGGGACCACGATCGTCGGGCAGCCGAGGGCGAGCGCGGCGTGGGCGTTGTCGAGGCC
>JALZEZ010000099.1 GCA_030861775.1 Actinomycetota bacterium | reverse complement strand
GCTCGGCGGGGCGGCTGGCGGGCGGCTGGCGGCGCCCGCGGCCGGCGTGCTGCGCTCGGCCGGAGTGAAATCGTTCGTGACGGGCGGCGACCACCTGCGCGAGGCGGCCTCGGCGGCCGGGCCGGAGACCGCGGCCTTCGATCCGGGGGTGGACGAGTCCCAGCGCTTCGGCGCGCTCGTCTACGACGCCTCGGGCATCGAGGACACCGACTCGCTCAAGGCCCTGTACGAGTTCTTCCACCCGGTCATCCGGCGGGTCCGGCCGTCCGGGCGGGTGGTAGTGCTGGCCACGCCGCCGGAGATGGCCGAGACGCCGCTGCACGCGGTCGCGCAGCGGGCGCTGGAGGGGTTCGTGCGGTCGGTGGGCAAGGAGGTGGGGAACGGCTCCACGGCCAACCTCGTCTACGTGGCGCCCGGGGCCGAGGGCGCGATGGAGTCCACCCTGCGCTTCCTGCTGTCGGGGCGGTCGGCGTACGTGTCCGGGCAGCCGATCCGAATCGGTGCCGGGCAGGCGGTACCGCCGGCCGACTGGGAGCGGGCGCTCGACGGCAAGGTGGCGGTCGTGACCGGTGCGGCGCGGGGGATCGGCGAGGCGATCGCCGAGGTGCTCGCCCGCGACGGCGCCCACGTCGTCTGCCTCGACGTGCCGGGCCAGGGCGAGGCCCTGACCGAGGTGGCCAACCGCGTCGAGGGCTCCGCGCTCCAGCTCGACATCACCGCGGCCGACGCCCCGCGCCGGATCGCCGACCACCTCCGCGAGCGCCACGGCGGCGTGGACGTCTTCGTCCACAACGCGGGCGTGACGCGCGACAAGACGCTCGGGCGGATGAGCGACGACCAGTGGGACCTGGTGCTCGACATCAACCTCTCGTCCCAGGCGCGGATCAACGACGTGCTGCTGAAGGAGGACGTGCTGCGGCCCGGCGGGCGGATCGTGACCGTGTCGTCGGTGAGCGGGATCGCGGGCAACCGCGGCCAGGCGAACTACGCCACGACCAAGGCGGGCGTGATCGGGCTGGTGGACGCGCTGGCGCCGGTGGTGGCCGAGCGCCCGGCCACGATCAACGCCGTCGCCCCGGGCTTCATCGAGACGCAGATGACCGCCGCGATGCCGGTGGCCACGCGCGAGGGCGGGCGGCGCCTCAACTCCCTGTCGCAGGGCGGCCTGCCGGTGGACGTGGCCGAGATGATCGCCTGGCTGGCCAGCCCCGGCTCCGGCGGAGTGAACGGGAACGCCGTGCGCGTGTGCGGCCAGGCGCTGATCGGGGCCTGATGGAGGTCCGCGAGCTCGAATCGCCGCCGCGGATGCGGGTGCTGTACCCGAAGGCCGTGCTGGGGGCCGGCCGCTCGGCGCTGGGCCGGCTGCCCGGCCTCGGCGGCGGCGAGCCGTCGCTTCCGGACACCGAGCTGCGGCTGGCGGACGTGGAGATCGATCGCGAGCACCTGGCCGAGTACGACCGCGTGTGCGGCTTCCGGCTGCGCGACGTGCTCCCGCCCACCTATCCGCACCTGCTCGCGTTCCCGCTGTCGATGCAGCTGATGACCGGCGGCGACTTCCCGTTCCCGGTCATCGGCATGGTGCACCTGCGCAACCGGATCGAGGTGGCGCGGCCGATCGACACCGGGGAGCGCCTCGGCGTGCGCGTCTGGACCGAGGACCTGCGCCCGCACGACAAGGGCATGCAGTTCGAGATCCGGGCCGAGGCCGCGGCCGGCGACGAGGTCGTGTGGCGGAGCTGGAGCACGTACCTGTACCGCGGCGGAAACGGCTCCTCCTCCTCGCGGGACGCGTCCGGCGACCGCCCCGAGCCGCCCCGTCCGCAGGCGCAGTGGAAGATCCCCGGCGACACCGGCCGCGCCTACGCCGGGGTGTCCGGCGACCGCAACCCCATCCACCTGCATCCCGTCACGGCGCGCCTGATGGGGATGCCGCGCCCGATCGCGCACGGCATGTGGTCGAAGGCCCGCTGCCTGGCGGCCCTGGAGGGCCACCTGCCCGACGCGCTCCGCATCGACGTGAGCTTCAAGACCCCGCTCTTCATCCCCGGCACGGCCTCCTTCGCGTCATGGCCGGAGGACGGCGGGCGGGGATTCGCGCTCCACGACAGGAAGAACGAGAAGCCGCACCTGACGGGCACGGCGCTCCCCGCCTAGCGATTCATCGCCTCAGGCGGTTCCGCATCGCGAGGACGAAGAGGCCGAACATCAGTGCCGCACCGAGGCGCGCCACGACCTCGATGACCGTGCCTGGCCCTTGCACCTCGTATCCCGCCGACGTACGCACCAGCGAAGTGGTAGAGCGCGCGGCGAAGTCGAGTCGCTCGCCGAACGTCGCGTCGCACGTGACCTGCTGACGTCGCTCCGGCGAAAGCGGCTCCTCCTCACTCGTGCACAGCGCAGCAGTGGTGTCGGACTTAGCTCCGTCGACGATGCGCGTCTTCTCCAGCCCGTCGGTCCACCCGAGCGCGAGCGCGGTGAGGAGTACGAGGGCGAGGAGCCCGGCCAGCGGCCGCCACGGCCGGACGCCGAAGCCCACCAGGCCATAGGCGGTGAGCCAGAAGCGCTCCACGGACAGCGGCGCCGCGGCCTTTCTGCCACAGCCGCTCGCCGTAGTGCAAGTCGTTGGCGCCTGAGAAGTTCCCAACCGACTCCGCGCTCGTGCGCAGGTCGCGGTACGTACGCGAGAGGACGCGCGCCCGGTCACTGTCAAGGTCCGCCACGAACTCGTCCGCGAGGTGGTGGCGGTGCGTGATCCCGGCGGCGCCGCGGCCGGGGCGCAGCTGGCCGACATCGACCGGGCCGAGGCCCGTCGCGCGGGCGAGTTCCGTCTGGGAGATGTCGACTGAGGCGAAGCGCAAGGCCTCGCCGTCGAGGTTCGCGACGGTCCCCACGATCGGTGGCCCCGATGCGCCGAGCACTTGGTCGAGTGTGCTGGGAGCGGCGAAGAGCGCGGTGTGCAGTTCCACGACGCCGCTGCACCACCGGATCGCCGCGTTCGAGCCGAACCGAACGGAGCGCAAGCGAAGGAACGTCGCGGCTTCCGGTGGGGGCTCCACCCCCTCGAAGTCCACGGTCGGAACGGACGGAGAAGTTCGACCTAAGTCCCTCTCGAGCCAGGGCAGCGGACGCCAATTGAGCTCGATGGGACCGTCGAAGCTCGATTGCACCGCGATCACCCGCCCCGCGACACCGACGTCGACCCAGGATTCGAACGCGCAGTCGTGCAGGCTGAGCAAGCTGGTGTAGAGGCGATCGAGATTCGCGGACCCGCTGATTCGGACGCCTTGCAACGAGACTCGTCCGATCGCGCAGCGGTTCACGCGGAGGCCCGCGACCTCCAGCTCCTCGAGGTCGAGCGTCGCCGCGAGCCGGGAGTCGACGACCCCGAGGTGCCACATCCCGCAGCGAGTGAGCGCGAGCTGGCTGATGTCCGCTCCGCGGATCCTCAGGCGCTCGCGCTCGCCGTGGCAGTCCGAGATCGCGACGGTGTCGATCGTGGCCTGCGAGAGGCCGATGTTGTTGAGCCCGGTGATCGCGGAGAGTCTCAGGGCTCCGTCCCAGGCCTCGGTCGCGAACGCGGGGCCAGCATTGACCGTGGTTCCCGCGAGTGCGACGTCCCCCGACACCTTCGCACCCGTTAGGTCGACCGGACGCTCTATCGCTGGTTCCTTGCCCTCCGTTGCGAGTGCGAGCCGGTGGAGTACCTTCCGGACGCGCGGCCCCTCGATCGTCGTACGTGTCATGTCGACGGACGGGCCGTAGCCGGCCAGGTTCTCGCAGGCCTCGTCGAATTCTGAGTCGGCCAGGTGGCCCCAGCACTTGTCCTCAAACCCGACCTGCTGCGCGTCGCAACCCACCTCGTCGCACTGGCGTTGCGCGATCAATGGCCTAAGACCTCGTGCGCGACTCTCCTGTGGAACCAGCCGAAGCGAACGCGAATATCCCGGGTATGCCGACGATCAGCCGCTTCTTCGGGATCGTTATCGCGATGTTCTTCGACGATCACGGGCCGCCTCATTTCCACGCGCGCCACGCCGACGGGCTGGCGAAGGTGCGGATCGACAACCTAGAGGTCATCGAGAGCACGTTGGGTCGCCGGCAGCTTCGGTTCGTGCGCACCAGCACGAGCTGCGTGAGAACTGGAACCGCGCCCGGACAGGTGAGAGACTGCGTCCGATCGAACCGCTCCGATGATCGGCCTTACGCCTGACATCACCGCCGCAGCCGTCGTTCGCCATGGCGTGCTGTGCCTGACGTTCTCCGACGGTCTGACCGGGGAGGTGTCGGTGCTGGAGCGGATGCGCGGCCCGGTGTTCGAGCAGGCGCGTACGCCGGAGGGCTTCGCGCGGGTATCGGTCGATCAGGAAACGGGGACGGTGGTGTGGCCGGGAGGCGCCGACCTCGCGCCGGACACGCTGTACGTGCGCGTGCGTACGGGCGCCTGGCCCGACGAAGGCGTCGCTGCCTGAGGGACGAGTTAGGCCGCCGCGGCGGCGGGCTCCGCCGCCCGCTCGGCCGTCGCCTCGATCCCGCCCATCAGCCGCGGCCACACCGCCCGCGGCATGTCGTGCCCCATGCCGTCGATCAGCTCGAGCCGGGCGTCCGGGATCGCGCGGGCGGTCGCCTTGCCGCCGGAGACGCGGATCATCTTGTCCTTGGTCCCGTGCACGACCAGCGTGGGCACCGACACCCGCCGGAGGTCGCGAGTCCGGTTGCCCGAGGCCACGATCGCCGCGAGCTGGCGCATCGTGCCGGCGGGGGAGAGGCCGCGGTCGTAGCTGCGCTCCAGCAAGTCGAGGATCTCGTCCTCGCCGCGCGGGAAGCCGGGCGAGCCGATCACCTTCCAGAGCTTGAGCCCGCGCTCCAGGTACTCCTCCTTGCTCTTCGGCATCGGCTTCATGAAGAAGGGGTAGACGGCCGCCGCCGGCTGGCCGACGAAGCGGCTGCCGGTGGTGGACATGATCGACACCAGCGAGCGCACGCGCTCGGGATGCTCGACCGTCAGCACCTGCCCGATCATCCCGCCCATCGAAGCGCCGACGACGTGGGCTGACTCGAGCCCGAGCGCGTCGAGCAGCCCGGCCGCGTCGCCGGCCATGTCGGGGAGCGTGTACGCGAGCGCCCGCGGCCGGCGCGTGAGCAGCTCCTGCATCTTCGGCGGTCGCACTTGGTCGAAGCGGGTGGAGCGGCCCACGTCGCGGTTGTCGTAGCGGATCACGTAGAAGCCGCGCCCGGCCAGCTCCGCGCAGAAGTCCTCGTGCCAGGCGATCATCTGCGTGCCCAGCCCCATGATCAGGAGGAGCGGGCGGTCGGAGGGGTCGCCGAACGCCTCGTAGCAGAGCTCGACGTCGCCCACCCGGGTGATCTGCTCGCTCACTTCCGGCGCTCCAGGATCACGAGCGGGATCTTACGGTCGGTCCGCTGCTGGTAGCCCTCGTAGCCGCCGTACTGCGCGACCACCTTCGGCCACAGCCGCTTGCGCTCCTCGTCGTCCGCCACGCGCGCGTGCACCTTCCGCAGTTCGGACCCGACCTGGATCTCCGTGTCCGGGTTCGCCCGCAGGTTGTGGTACCAGCCGGGGTTCTTCGGATGCCCGCCCTTCGAGGCCACGATCACGAGGTCGTCGCCGTCCTGCGTGTAGAGCAGCGGCGTGGTGCGCAGCTTGCCGCTCTTGGCCCCCACGTGGTCCAGCAGCAGGTGCGGCCCCACCCCCGGGATCCGGTGCCCGACCACCCCGCGCGTCACCCGGTACAGGAACGTGTGCCCGCCCATCGCACGCCGCAACACGGGCCACGAGCGATCGACGAGCGCGTTGGGCACGGCTACTGCGCCATCGCGCGTGCGATCACCACGCGCTGGATCTCGTTGGTGCCCTCGTAGATCTGGGTGATCTTCGCGTCGCGCATCATTCGCTCGACCGGATAGTCGTTCACATACCCGTATCCGCCGAGCACCTGAACCGCCTCGACGGTGACCTCCATCGCGACGTCCGAGGCGAACAGCTTCGCCATCGACGTCCACTTGCCGAGCCCGGGCTCGTCGCGGTCGGCCGCCGCGCAGGCCCGGTACAGCAGCTCGCGGGCCGCGGCGGTCTTGGTCTCCATGTCGGCGAGCTTGAATTGGATCCCCTGCTTGCGGTTGATCGGCTCGCCGAACGCGATCCGCTCCTTGGCGTACTGGTTCGCGTAGTCGGTCGCGCCCTGGGCGATGCCGACCGCCTGCGCGGCGGCTCCGAGCCGGGTCCGCTCGAGCGTGGCCAGCGCCACACGCAGCCCGCGGTTCTCCTCGCCGAGCAGGTTCTCCGCCGGCACGCGCACGTCGGTGAACGACGGCGACCCGGTGGGGGAGCCCTTGATGCCGAGCTTGTGCTCGAGCTGGCCGGGGTCGAACCCCTCGCGATCCTTCTCGACGATGAAGGCCGAGATCCGGTTCGACTCGCGGTCGGTCTTGGCGAAGACGACGTAGAAGTCGGCGATCGTCGCGTTGGTGATCCAGTTCTTCTGCCCGTTGATCACCCACTCGTCGCCGTCGCGGACGGCCGTGGTGCGCATCGACGCCGGGTCCGAGCCCGCCTCGGGCTCCGACAGCGCGAACGCCGGCGACAGCTCCCCGCTCGCGCACGCCGGCAGGAAGCGATCCTTCTGCTCGTCGGTGCCGAACAGGCGGATCGGCAGCGTGCCCAGCTCGTGGACCATCAGGATCAGCGAGCTCGACGCGCACGCCTTGGCGATCTCCTCGACCGCCATCTGGAGCATCAGCGTCCCGGTCCCGGTGCCGCCGTACTCCTCCTCGAACGGGAGCGCGAGCACGTCGTGCTCGGCCAGCAGCTTGCGGACGTCCCACGGGTACTCGCCCGTGCGGTCGATCTCGGCGGCCCGCGGGGCGATCCGCCCCTGCACCATCGCGCGGATCCCCTCGAGGAAATCGCGGTGCTCCTGCGGCACCTCGTAGACGCCTGACATGGCCGTCGTCACGCGCGAAACCATAGGGTGTGACCCATGAGCGGGTCACTGAAGCTGGGTCTGAACACGGGCTACTGGGCCGGCGGGCCGCCGCCCGGCATGCAGGAGACCATCCAGGAGGCCGAGCGGATGGGCTACGACTCGGTCTGGACCGCCGAGGCCTACGGCTCCGACTGCCTGACCCCGCTGGCCTGGTGGGGCTCGCACACCGAGCGCATCCGGCTGGGCACCGCGATAGTGCAGATGTCCGCCCGCCAGCCCGCCGCCGCGGCGATGGCGGCGATGACCATGGACCACCTCTCCGGCGGGCGCTTCGTGCTCGGGCTCGGGGTGTCCGGCCCGCAGGTGGTCGAGGGCTGGTACGGGCAGTCGTTCGCCAAGCCGCTGGCCCGCACGCGCGAGTACATCGGGATCCTGCGCGACATCTGGGCCCGCCAGGGGCCGGTCACGAACGACGGGCCGCACTACCCGCTGCCGCTCCCCGACGGGACCGGCCTGGCCAAGCCGCTCAAGTCGTCGATCCACCCGCTGCGCGAGGAGATCCCGGTCTTCCTCGGCGCCGAGGGGCCGAAGAACGTCGCCCTGTGCGCCGAGCTGTGCGACGGCTGGCTGGCCATGCTCGTCTGTCCCGAGAACCAGGACCAGTTCGAGGCCTACCTCGACGAGGGGTTCGCGCGCGAGGGCGCGCGGCGCACCAAGGAGGAGTTCGAGGTGGCCGCCACCGTGCCGTTCCTCGTCTGCGACGACGTGCAGCAGGGCATCGACGCCGCCCGCCCGTTCTACGCCCTCTACTTCGGCGGCATGGGGGCGAAGAAGGCCAACTTCCACGCCAACGTGCCCGCCCGCATGGGCTACGAGGCCGAGATGCGCGAGATCCAGGACCTCTACCTCGGCGGCAAGAAGGAGGAGGCCGCGGCGGCGATCCCGGCCGAGCTGATCGACAAGCTCTCGCTGATCGGGCCGCGCGAGCGGATCGCCGAGCGGCTGGAGGCCTGGCGCGAGTCGTTCGTCACGACGCTGCTCGTGTCGGGCGACGCGAGCACGCTCCGCACCGCCGCCGAGCTCGTGCTCGGCTAGTCGCAGCAGGCCTCGCCGCGCCAGGCCTCACGGCCCTCGACGACGGCGACGTAGGCGATCAGGAGCGCAACCACCGGGTCGAGCCACCAGGCCCCGAACAGCGCGTTGCCCACCAGGCCCACGAGCAGCGCGCCGGCGAGATACGCGCACAGGAGGTTCTGCTTGCCCTCGCTGGCCGTGGCCGACGAGCCGATCCGCCGTCCGATCCGCTGCTTCGCGCGACCCAGATAAGGCATGACGACGAGGCTGGTCGCGGCGAGGGCGATCCCCACGACGCTCTCGTCGGCATGGGAGCCGTTGACCAGGGCGCGGATCGCCTCCACGGCCACGTAAGGCGCGAGCACGAAGAACTGGATCGCGACGAGCCGCTGCGCGCGCTGCTCGGCCGCCTCCGAGAGCGTGCGCGAGCCCGTGAAGCGCCAGACGATCACCACGCTCGCGAAGCCCTCGATGGCGGAGTCGATCCCGAACCCGATCAGCGCGATCGACCCTGCCACGATCCCAGCGACCACCGCGACGGCCCCCTCGACGGCCATGTACGCGAGGCTGGCCCACGAGAGGAGCTTTGCCCGCCGCGCCAGGCGGAGGTACTCGGGCGAGGCGTGGACGGCCGCTTCCACGCTGCGGATTCTGGCGGACGCGCGCGCCCTCCAGGATGGGATCCTTCACGGATGCGGACCCGGGGCGCGGCTGCGCTGCTACTCGCGGTGCTGGCGGCGACGCCGCCCGCGTCGGCCGGCGAGCCGGTCACGATCTCGTGGGTCGGCGACATGTCGTTCTCGCGCCGGCACGGCCTGCCGCGCTCGCCGGACTCCGTCTTCGCGCCGGTGCGCAAGTCGCTGGAGGCCGACATCGTCACCGGCAACCTCGAGGGCACGCTCGGCCGCGGCGGTCCCAGCAAGTGTGGCGGCGGGCGGCCCAACTGCCACGCCTTCCAGGCGCCGGCCTCGTACGCGGGCGTCTTCCGGCGGGCCGGCTTCGAGCTGCTCAACCTGGCCAACAACCACTCGCGCGACTTCGGCGAGTCCGGCCTGCGCCAGACCCGCACGGCGCTCAGCGAGGCGCGCATCGCGCACACCGGCCTGCGCGGGCAGGTGCGGGTGATCGAGTCGGGCGGCACCCGCGTGGCGTTCCTGGGCTTCGCGCCATACCCGTGGGCGGGGGACCTGCTGGACATCCCCGAGGCGCGCGGCGACGTGAAGGCCGCCCGTTCACTACAGGCCGCCCGTTCACTAGAACGACGTTCTAGAACCGCGTTCTACCGAGGGGGAGCGCGCGTCGGCGGCCGCGCGATGCGCGCGCTGCGGCGGGCCCGCCTCCGGCTGATGGCCGCCGAAAGG
>JALZEZ010000098.1 GCA_030861775.1 Actinomycetota bacterium | reverse complement strand
AGATGCGCTCGAGCGCCGCGCCGGCGTCCTCGGGCAGCGCCGGACCGCGCGCCTGCTCCCACTCGCCGGCGGGGTCGTCGGCGAGGAACAGCTTCGGCCCGTAGAAGGCGGAGGTCACCGAGGCGAGCACCCGGCCCGTGCCGGGGTCGCGCGTCGCGTACTCGACCGGCTCGCCGGCGAACGCCCGCGCCGTCACCTCGAACGACCCGCCCGGCTCGCCCTCCAGGACGAACAGGCCCTTGCGAGTGCCCACGACCAGCTCGGTCATACCTCAGCCTCCCGATATCGCCGGGAGCACGTCCACGCGGTCGTCCTCGTCGACCGTCGTGGCGGGGTCGCCCAGCTCGCCGTTCACGAAAACGTTGATGTGGCGGCGCACGGCGCCGCGCTCGTCGAGGATCCAGCCGCCGAGCGCGGGGTGCGTCCGCTCCAGCGCGCGCAGCAGCTCGGCCACGGTCGCGCCCTCGACCGGGTGCTCGGCGCGGTCGCCCGCCAGGCGCTTGAGCGGTCCGCGGAGCCGGACGACCGCCACGCGCTCAGGCTTCGAGGCGGTCGGGCAGCCCGAAGCTCCCGAAGAAGCTCTCCACCCGGTTCTCCGCCGCCGGCTCCTCCGGGTAGCGCTCCGCGTTCTCGGGCGCGTCGGTGCGGGCGATGAACGCGGTCACGTCCACGATCTCGGTCCCGCGGAAGGTGAGTACGTTGAGCGCGAACGGCATGTAGGCGCCCTCGTTCTCGCTCCAGGCGTAGAAGCCGAGCGCGGGCTGCCCGTTCGCGCGCGCGTGCACGGCCTTCCAGCGCCACTCGCCCGACATCGACGAGCGCCGCGCCCACCCGGCGATGCCCTCGCGGGTGGTGTACCAGGTGGCGAGCGGCGGCATGGCGAAGGTGGCGTCCTCGGCCAGCATCGCGGCGAAGGACTCCACGTCGCAGCGCTCCCAGGCGTCCACGTAGCGCTCCAGGAGCGCACGCAGCTCGTCGTCGCCGACGGCGCGCAGGGTCTCCTGCTGGCTCTGCTCCGGCACCCGCTCGTCCACGGCCGCGCGGGCGCGCTGGAGGGCGCTGTTGACCGAGGCCACGGTGGTGTCGAGCTGCTCCGCCACCTCCTTGGCCGAGAAGCCGAGCACCTCGCGCAGGATCAGCACCGCGCGCTGGCTCGACGGCAGGTGCTGGAGCGCGGCGACGAACGCCAGCTCCACGCCCTCCCGCTGCTCGTAGCTCGCCTCCGGCGCGGCGCGGCCGTCCTCGATGCCGATGACCTCGTCCGGGTAGGGCTCGACCCAGACCGACTCGACGGCCGGCCGGCCGGGCGGCTCGTGCGGGTCCGCGGCGGGGCCGTAGTCGATCGGCAGCACGCGCTTGGGGCGGCGCTCGATGTGGTTCAGGCAGGTGTTGGTGGCGATCGTGTAGAGCCACGAGCGCAGCGAGCTGCGGCCCTCGAACTTGCCCAGGCCGCGCCAGGCGCGCAGCATCGCCTCCTGGAGCGCGTCCTCGGCGTCCTGGAGCGAGCCGAGCATCCGGTAGCAGTGCGCGTGCAGCTCGCGGCGGTGGGGCTCGACCAGGCGGCGGAAGTCGTCCTCGGTCGGGGCGGTCGATGTGGCGGTCATGGCCACACAGATTAGTTTCGTCCCCGGCGCGGGTCTGAATGGGTGTGAAGCGAGTCGTGCACCTCGAGCTGCACACCGGCGACCAGGCGCGGGCGCGGGAGCTGTACCGCGACCTGTGCGGCTGGCGCGAGGAGCGGATCGAGGCGGACTGCGGCTCCTACCTGGCGCTCGACTGGGGCGGCGAGGTGGGGGGCGGCATCGTGGAGTGCCCGACGACCCGCTCGCTGTGGCTGCCGTACGTCGATGTACCCTCGGTCGAGGCGGCCACCGACCGGGCTCGCGGGCTCGGGGCCGCCGTGCTGCTCGAGCCGCGCGAGGGCCCGGCCGGCTGGCGCAGCGTCGTGGCCACCCCCGAGGGCGGCGAGCTGGCGTTCTGGCAGCGCAAGCGATGAGTTCCGCCGTCCGCCCCGGTCGTTACTTCTGAGACCCGATGACCAGGAGACGAGAGATGACACCCGACACCGACCGTTCCCGCTGGCTGGCCCTGTACGTCCTCTGCGTGGGGATGCTGATGATCGTCCTCGACATGACCGTCGTGAACGTCGCGCTGCCGGTGATCCAGGACGACCTCGGCTTCTCCTCCTCGGCCCTGGCCTGGGTCGTGAACGCCTACCTGATCGCGTTCGGCGGCCTGCTGCTGCTCGCCGGGCGGCTGGGCGACCTGATCGGGCGCCGCACGATCTTCCTGGCCGGGCTGGCGGTCTTCACCGTCGCCTCGCTGCTCTGCGGCCTGGCCCAGAGCCAGGAGCTGCTGGTCGGCGCGCGCTTCCTCCAGGGCGTCGGCGGGGCGATGACCTCGGCCGTGATCCTCGGGATGATCGTCACGATGTTCCCCGAGCCGCGGGAGCAGGCGAAGGCGATCGGCGTCTACGCGTTCGTGGCCTCGGCCGGCGGCTCGGTCGGCCTGCTCGCCGGCGGCGTGATCACCCAGGCCATCAACTGGCACTGGATCTTCTTCATCAACGTCCCGATCGGGATCGGCACGGCGGTGCTCGCCGGCCGGCTCCTGGCCCGCGACGAGGGCATCGGCTTCGGCGAAGGCGCCGACGTGCCCGGCGCGCTGCTCATCACCGGCTCGCTGATGCTCGGCGTCTACACGATCGTCGCGCCCGCGGCCGAGCACGGCTGGAGCGACCCGCTCACGCTGGCGCTCGCCGCCGGCTCGCTGGCGCTGCTCGCCGGCTTCGTCGCCCGCGAGGCGACCGCCCGCAACCCGCTGGTCCCGCTGCGGATCTTCCGCTCGCGCAACGTGACCGGCGCCAACCTGATCCAGGCGCTGTCGATCTCGGGGATGTTCGCGATGTTCTTCCTCGGGTCGCTGTACCTCCAGCGCGTGCTCGGCTACGACGCGCTCGAGATCGGCCTGGCCTTCCTGCCGGTCACCCTCGCCATGGGGACCCTCTCGGTCCGCTACTCCGAGCGGCTGACGATGCGCTTCGGCGCGCGCGCCACGCTGCTGCCGGGCCTCGCCCTGATCATGGCCGGGCTGGCGCTGTTCGTGCGGGCGCCGGTCGACGGCGGCTACTTCGAGCACGTGATGCCGGTGATGCTGCTGATCGGCACCGGCGCCGGGCTCAGCTTCCCGAGCCTGATGACGCTGGCGATGTCCGGCGCCACCCGCGAGGACGCGGGGCTGGCCTCGGGCCTGGTCAACACCACCGCCCAGGTGGGCGCCGCGCTGGGCCTGGCCGTGCTGGCCACGCTGTCCGCGTCGCGGACCGAGTCCCTGACCGCCGCCGGCGAGTCGGCCGCGTCCGCCCTGAACGGCGGCTTCCACCTGGCCTACCTGATCGGCGCCGGGCTGATCCTGGCGGCGATCGCGGTGGCGGTCAGCGTGCTCGAGGAGCCGGAGCACGAGGCGGAGCCGGCGGCCGCGCCGGAGACGTGCCCGGGCGAGCCGGCGTACGAGGCCGCGTAGGTCGAGCGCGCTGTGGTAGAAGGCGGGGCCTCGATGCCCCGGCTCCGGACATTCGCGGTGCTCGCCTGCTCGGCGCTGGCGCTCGCCGGCTGCGCGAAGACGCTCGAGAGCGGCGACGCCGAGAGCAAGATCGCCGACGAGATCAAGAAGCAGCGCAACGTCGAGGTCAAGGTCGAGTGCCCGGACGACATGGAGGCCAAGAAGGGCAAGCGCTACCAGTGCACGGTCACCGAGCCGAGCGGCGCCCAGCTCGGGCTCACGCTGGAGACCACCGACGACGACGGCGGCTTCCGGTTCGAGGTCGACGACAAGCCGAAGTCGCCCTAGTCGTAGCCCCCGAACAGCTCGGCCTCGATCTCGTCCAGCTTCGCCGCGACCGCCTCGTGCGAGGGCACCGCGGGGCTCCTCAGGCGGAGGGGATCGCCGGGCGCCGGCTCTGCTCCAGGGTGGCGCGGAAGTCGGTCAGGCCGCGCTTGATCGGGCCGAAGGGCGGGACGTGGAGCTTCGGCCCGCCGTCGATCGACGCCCACGACCCGCCGGTCTCGACGCGGGCGGTGGCCAGCGGCGACTTGTGCGCGACCTTGTTGAACTTGTAGGTGCGCAGGAAGGCGTTCTCCATGACGTACACGTTGCGGTCGGTGAGCACGACCGTGCGGTAGCGCTGGAAGAAGATGAAGATGTAGGAGGCGATCAGGAAGAAGACCCACGGGGGGATCGGGGTCTGCCCCAGGAACGAGGCCCGGATCGTCTCGCCCGGCTCGAGGTACGGCGCGACCGCGTCGGCGCGCTTCTTGCTCTGCTTGTCGGACAGGGCCATGCGGAGAGACTAGGCACCGCTCAGGACCGGTGCCGGCGCGCCCGATACCGGTCGGGTGCACGAGGAGTTGGTCGCAGCCCTTCAGGAGCACGAGCGCCGGCCGCGCGGGTCGCTCGACTCGGACCGGATGGTCCGCTGGATCGCGCTGCTCTGGGTGCCGGTCGCCGCGGCCGTGCTGGCGGGGTTCGTGCACCAGGAGGCCGGGGAGCTCGTCTGGCCGCCCTCGCCGGTCCTGCTGCTCGCGCCGCTCGCGTCGTACTACGTGATCGGGCGCGTGAGCTCGAGCCGGATCGAGGTCGTGGTCACTGCCGTGGTCTCGGCGTTCGTGGCCGTGCTCGCGAGCTGGGGCGTCGCGTTCGTGATCGGGGCCGTGGGCGCCGTGATGGGCTGCGCCGGGCCAGAGGGCGGCTGCCTGCCGGGCTGGTAGCGCTTGAGCGTCGCGCTCGTTCGCCGATAGACGACCTGATGGGCCGCCTCGCAGGAACCCTCCTGGGCGTCATCGCCCTGCTCGCCATCGCCGCCGTGACGGTCGCAGCCGCGACCGGCGGTGCCGCGCGCCCGCAGTCCGTGCCCGCGCCCGCGCCGGGCGGCGGAGGCGGGGAGGTGGTCGACCTCAACGAGCTGGCCGAGACCAAGCAGGCCGAGACGCACGCGAACGAGAAGCCGCGCGAGTCCGTGACCGACGCCCAGATGGAGGCCGTCGAGCGCGAGATCCAGCGACGGGCGAAGAAGGTGCTCGGCGCCTCGCCGGACGACGGGATCGCCCCCGGCGCCCCGTCCGACCGCGAGGTCCGCCAGGCGCTGCGCGAGATGCGCGAGGGCCGCGACGCGGGCCCGATCAAGCGCGGCTCCGGCGACTTCATCTATCCGATCGACGGCATGTTCACCTCGCCGTTCGGGATGCGCTGGGGCCGCCTGCACGCGGGCATCGACCTGGCCGCGCCCACGGGCCGCCCGATCCGCGCGGCCGCCTCCGGCCGCGTGATCCTCGCGGCGGTCACCGGCGGCTACGGCCTCTACACCTGCATCGCCCACAACTCCTCGATCTCGACCTGCTACGCCCACCAGTCGCGCTTCGGCGCCCGCCAGGGCGACTCGGTCCGCCAGGGCGAGGTGATCGGGTACGTGGGCAACACCGGGCACTCGTTCGGCGCCCACCTGCACTTCGAGGTCCGGATCAACGGCAGGCCCGTGGATCCGATGGGCTACCTCTAGCGGCGCCTTCCGAGGACCGAGCTACTCCTCTTCGAGCATCAGCCGCGCGTTGATCGTGGGGCTCCCCGCCCGAGACACGGGGAAGCGCTTGTCCTCGTCCTCGAGGCCGGGCACCTCGATCTGGATCGACAGCTTGCGGTCGAGGATCTCCTCCTGGTCGACGTCGAAGGTGATGTTGACCAGCGGGCTCTCACGGCAGCCCTCGCAGTCCTTCGGCGATGTCGGCTGGAAGAAGAACCGCTTCTTGATCGGCTCGCCGTCGGCCAGCAGGTGGACGGCGAACGAGCCCGGGATGTTGGACCGGTCGATGTTCTTGACCCGTACCGACACCGGCGTCGAGCGCCTGATCGCGAAGGCGTGCAGCGCCTGGATGCTTCCGACCCTGTTCTCCAGCGCTATCTCCTCCGCGGTGTCCTCATAGGCGATTCCGAAGGCGATCGTCCCGTCGGACGTCGGGGCGGTCCACGGCTTCAGCTCGTTGAACGGTGCCGACCACCATTCCTTGTGGTCCGCCGAGACCGTTGACAGGAACGTCGTGAACGTGGTCGCGCCGACGTTCTGCTGCCACTTCACCCACAGGCGGTCGAGGTTGGCGTGGAAGAACCAGAACACCGGATCGTAGGACGCCCTCTCCTGCTTCGCCATCGTCGGCCCGATCGATCCGTGGCCGCCGTCGTGGGCCTGTATCGAGTAGAGCTGGTAGCCGCCGATGCCCGACACCCCCCACTTCGACTGCTCGAGCGACTTGCCGAGCTCCTCGAGCACGTCCTGCTCGTTCAGGTTGTCGATGATCTTCTGCGGGGTGTAGCGCTCGGTCTTGTAGTCGGGCGGGATGCCCGGGACGTCCTGCGGCAGCGCGTAGCTGTCGAAGGGCGGCTGCTGCAGCAGGTCGGGCAGGGGGGTCGAGAGGTCCCAGTAGGGCATCGTCACGTCCTCGCACCCGGGCACGGTCCGAAGCTGGTCCTCGAACACCCTCAGGTAGGCCCGGTGCCAGGGGGCGTAGCGGTCCTGGTGATGCAGGCAGAGCAACCGCGGCCGTCCGTGGATCCCGGCGAGCGCGAAGTAGCTGTTCGGGTCGGTCGGCTCGCGGTCCATGATCCCGGTGAAGGCGGTCTTCAGAGTCGCGATCTCGTCAGCGCTGAGGCTGGCGACGTTCTTGCGCACCCGGTCCGCCGGCCCCTCGCCCGACCCCGGCGTCGTGCCGCCGCCGGGCTGCGGGGTCGCCGTCCCCTCCGGGCACTTGTTCACGATCCAGTTCTTGAACGTCTGGGCGCGGTTGGCGCTCCACTTGCCGTCCGCGTCGGGGGGCATGAAGGCGCCCGGCGGCATGACCACGCCCAGGACGTTGGTGGCGTTCGCCTTGAGGTCCTCGTAGGTCCCGATGTGGATTCCCCGGTCGCCCATGTGCCGCACGTCCTGCGGTCTGAAGAAGTGCCGGATGTCGGCCATGTACGTGGGGTTCGGGCCTACGGGATCGTCGGCCATGCACGCACCCTCCTCGTCCGCGTAGGACATGTCAAGCGGCTGCAGCCGGCGATTTGCGGCGCGCACTGCGCACGGCGGCCGGTCGTGCCACCAGGCAAGCTTCCGCCCGTGAGGCCGATCCCGGCACGCGCGCGCCGCGCCCTCGACCGCCTCGACCCGGTGGCCCGGCGCGACGCGTGGCGCGCCTGGGCGTGGTCGCGGCTGGTCGTGCTCGCCGCCGCCGCCATCGGCGCCACCGCGCTGCCGTACGGCAACGCGTCGCAGGCCGGCTACCCGGGCGTGGTGCACCCGTTCGGCGGCGGCGCGTTCGGGGAGGTGCTCGACTTCCTGTTCTCGCCGTTCATCCGCGGCGACGCCACCTGGTACCTGCTGATCGCCGACCAGGGCTACACACCCGAGGGCTTCGGCGGCGGCGGCGTGCAGGGGCGGCCCGCGTTCTTCCCGCTCTACCCGCTGCTGATCGCCGGCCTGGGCGGGTTCGCCGACTTCGGCCTGTCGGTCGTCGTGGCCTCCCTGATCTCGCTCGGCGCGCTGCTCGGCGCGCTCTACCTGCTCCACCGGCTGACCACGCTCGAGCTGGGGGAGGGGGCGGCGCGCGCCACCGTGACGCTGCTCGCGTTCAGCCCGGTCGCCTTCTTCTTCAGCGCCCCCTACACCGAGAGCCTGTTCCTGCTCCTGTCGGTGGCCTCGCTCTACGCCGCCCGCCGCGACCGCTGGGCGCTCGCCGGCCTGCTGGCCGCGCTGGCCTCGGGCACCCGCAACGTCGGCGCGCTCCTGATCGTGCCGCTCGCGCTCATGTACCTCCATCGCGACGGCCGCTGGACCCGGCCGCGGCCGAGCTTCCTCTGGATCGCGCTCGCGCCGCTCGGCGTGGCCGCCTTCAGCCTGTACCTCAAGGCCGAGGTCAACGACCTCCAGGCCTGGCGGCACGCCCAGGTGCACTTCGGCCGGCCGGAGACCGTGAGCCCGTTCGAGACGCTCGACCGCCACCTCGACGCCACCGTCGACGCCATCGGCGGCTCCGCCCCAGACGAACTCCACCTGCCGATCGTGCTCGCCACCGCCTTCCTGGTCTTCGCCGCGACCGCCGTGGTGGGCGTCTTCCGCACGCTGCCGGTCGCGTACGGCGCCTACTCGCTCTGCCTGCTGGTCCCCGCGCTCACGCTCCCGCTGAACGACAACCCGCTCGGCGGCTTCCCGCGCTACACGCTGGTGGTCTTCCCGCTCTTCATGTGGCTCGGGCTGCGCTGCGAGCGCTCCGGCTGGACCGACCGCGCCGTGCTCGCCTTCACCGCCCTGCTCGCGGTGATGACGGCGGCCTTCGCGTCGTGGCAGCAGGTGGGATGATGCGCGCATGGGACAGATCGAGGGCGAACGCACGGTGGAGATCGAGGCGCCGGTCGAGCGCTGCTACGAGATCGCGGCGGACATCGAGGGCGCCGTCGAGTGGCAGGGCTCGCTCCAGGACGTGGAGGTGCTGGAGCGCGACGAGGAGCGGCGGCCGGAGCTGGTCGAGACCAAGTCCGACGCGAAGGTCAAGAGCGTCCGCGCCGTGCTGCGCTTCAGCTACGACCCGCCGAGCGGAATCCGCTGGGTCCAGGAGGAGGGCGACGCGAAGTCGGTCGAGGGCTGGTGGCGCTTCGAGGACCTCGGCGACGGCCGCACGCGCGCGACCTACGGCCTCAGCTCCGATCCGGGCCGGATGCTCGGGATGCTGATGCGCGGACCGGTGCAGGACAAGGTGCGCGACTTCCTGCTCGGCGGCGCGGCCGAGGGGCTCAAGGAGAAGGCCGAGGGCTGAGCTGTCCTGCCCAGGTCCGGCAGGACCGGACTAAGGCAGGACGGTGCCGGGATTGAGGAGCCCCTCGGGATCGAGGGCGCGCTTGAGCGCGCGCATCGCGGCGATCTCCTCGTCGCTGCGGGCCAGTGAGAGCCAGCGCGCCTTGGCCACGCCCACGCCGTGCTCGGCGCTGATCGTTCCGCCGCACTCGGCCGCCAGGCGCAGGACGGCCTCGTCGGCGCGCTCGTCGCCGGGGTCGAGGCCGAGCACGTTCACGTGCACGTTGCCGTCGCCCAGGTGGCCGAAGAGGATCGTGCGCGCGGCGGGGTCGATCTCGCCCACCAGGCCGGTGACGCGCTCCGCGAACTCGCCGAGCCGGTCGAGCGGCACGCCCACGTCGAGCTTGTGCGGGATGCCGACGGCGGAGATCGCCTCGGTCTGCGCCTCGCGCAGGCGCCAGAGCCGCTCGCGCGAGCCGGCGTCGCCGGCCACGACGGCCCGGTCCAGGCCGGCCGAGTCGAGCGCCTCGGCCAGCTCCGGCAGCGGGTCCGCGACCGACCCGCACTCGATCAGCGCGTAGG
>JALZEZ010000352.1 GCA_030861775.1 Actinomycetota bacterium | reverse complement strand
GAGCGTATGCGACCCGCCCCGGAGCCGGACCGAGGCGCCGGCGTTGACCGCGCAGGGCTGGTCGCAGCTCACCCTGACGACCACGCCGCGGGCGGCGCTCGACCACGCGGCGCGCCCAAGGCGCAGCGCCGGCGGACAGCGCGGAGGGGGCGCCGCCGGATCGCCGAACTTCTGCACCCGGCTGTTTTCCTCGTCCGTCACGTACAGGTTGTCGCGGCAGTCGATCGCCACCTGGTAAGGGTCGTGGAACTCCCCGGGGCCGACGCCCGGGCCGCCCCACTTGTCGAGGAACGCTCCGTTCGAGTCGAAGCGCTGGACGCGCGTGTTGCTCGTGTCGACCACGTAGACCCTGTCCCGGCTGTCGACGGCCGCGTCGTAGGGGAGGTTGAACTCGCCGTCGCCCGACCCGATGGCGGCGTCGCCGCCCCCGGCGCCTCCGCCCTTGCCCCAGCGCGTGACGACCCGGCCGTCCGGCGTGAGCTTCTGGACCCGGTGGTTGCGCTTCTCGACCACGTAGACGTTCCCGGCCCGATCGGTGGCCGCCGACCGGGGCTGATCGAACTCGCCCGGCCCGCTGCCTGGCGAGCCGTCGCCGCCGTTGCGGCCCCAGACGGACCGGAGCCGGCCGTCGAGCGTGAAGGCCTGGATCCGATGGTTTCCGTGGTCGGACACGTAGACCACACCGCGCCGGTCGATCTCGATGCCGCGGGCGTCGGCCAGCTGGCCCGGAGCGCTGCCGGTCCCGCCCCATGCGCGCAGGAAGCCGCCATCCGGCGAGAACTTCTGGACGCGGTCGTTGCGCGTGTCGAGGACGTACACGTCCCCGTATCCGTCGACCGCCACGCTGTAGGGCTCGTTGAACTCGCCGGGCAGGAGCCCGGGAAGGCGGTCGGGACGTCCCCAGACCGCGATCGGCTGCCCGCCGGAGGTGAACTTCTGCACGCGGTGGTTTCCGCGGTCGACCACATACACGTGCCCCCGCAGATCGACCGCTATGCCGTCCGGCGTGTCGAACTGCCCGGGGGCGGTGCCGTGGCTCCCCCACGCCGCGAGGAAGCGCGGTGGCGCGGAGCGGGCAGGCGCGGCGACGACGCTGACCACTCCGAGCGCGAGAGCTGCCGCGACGAATACCTTGATGCAGCGGACTCTACGCGCGAGTAGCCTGCCGGACCATGGACTTCCATCCCTCCGAGCGCGTCCGCGAGCTTCAGGCCCGGATCGACGCCTTCCTAGAAGAGCACTACTACCCGGTCGAGCTGGAGCTGTTCCGCGAGCTCGACGAGGAGGTCGGGCCCGGCGTGCCGTACCCGGCGCGCCTGGTCGAGCTGCGCGAGAAGGCGAAGGCCGAGGGCCTCTGGAACCTGTTCCTGCCCGACGAGGAGCACGGCCCCGGGCTGACCAACTGGGAGTACGGGATGATCTGCGAGTCCATGGGCCGCAGCCCGCTCTCGCCCATGGTCTTCAACTGCTCCGCCCCCGACACGGGGAACGCGGAGATCCTCGTCGACCACGGCACGCCCGAGCAGAAGGACCGCTGGCTCAGGCCGCTGCTCGAGGGCGACATCCGGAGCTGCTTCTCGATGACCGAGCCGGAGACGGCGGGGTCCGACCCGACCGGCCTCGCCGGCAGCGCCGTGCTCGACGGCGACGAGTGGGTCATCAACGCGCACAAGTGGTTCACCTCGGGCGCCGTGGGCGCGGAGGTCGCCATCGCGATGGTGGTCACCGACCCCGACGCGGCCCCGCACAAGCGCGCGAGCATGATCCTGGTCCCCACCGACGCGCCCGGCTTCAACCTGATCCGGCCGGTCTCGGTGATGGGGCACTCGGGCGGGCCAGGCCACTGCGAGATCCGCTACGAGGACTGCCGCGTCCCGAAGGACAACCTGCTCGGCGAGCGCGGGGCCGGCTTCAAGATCGCCCAGGACCGCCTCGGCCCGGGCCGGATCCACCACTGCATGCGCGCGATCGGGGCGGCCGAGCGCGCGCACGAGATGATGTGCCGCCGGGCCAACGACCGGCACGCGTTCGGCGGCCCGCTCGGCGAGAAGCAGTTCGTCCAGGACTTCATCGCGAAGTCGCGGATCGAGATCGACGGCGCCCGGCTGATGGTCCTCAACGCCGCCTGGCAGATGGACGAGCTGGGCAAGCGCGAGGCGCGCCAGGCGATCTCGATGACGAAGGTCGTGGCCGCCAACGTCGTGATGGACGTGCTCGACCGCGCGATCCAGGTGCACGGCGCGCTCGGCGTCTCCGACGACACCCCGCTGGCCGCCATGTGGCGCGGCCTGCGCATGCTGCGCCTCGCCGACGGCCCGGACGAGGTGCACAAGATGGTCATCGCACTGCGCGAGCTCAACCGCTACCGCGACACCGAGGCGACCGGCGGCGGCGCCGGGCTGGCGTCCGCCCAACCGCCCGCCGGCGTGGGGTCGGGGGTCTCCTGATGCTCGACGCCACGCTCACGCGCAACAACGACCTCGCCCTGACCGACGAGCAGCAGGACTTCGTCCGCTCGGTCCGCGACTTCTGCGACCGCGAGTTCACCCGGGAGAAGCTGGAGCAGCTCACCGACGACTTCACCGACATGCACAACGAGGACGTGGCCAAGCGCATGGCGGAGCTGGGCTGGTTCGGCCTGTGCATCGACGAGGAGTACGGCGGCTCCGGCGGCACGTTCCTCGACGCCGCCCTCTTCCTCGAAGAGAGCGCCCACGGGCGGGCGCCGATCGGCGGCTACCCGGTCACGCTGATCGTGGTCGGCGCGCTCAACCGCTTCGGCACCGAGGAGCAGAAGCGCGACCTGCTCGGGCGGGTGGCCGCGGGCGGCGACCTGGCCATCGCGATGTCCGAGCCCGAGTCGGGCTCCGACGTGGCCTCGCTCCAGTGCTCGGCCCGCCGCGACAACGGCGAGTGGGTGCTGAGCGGCGCCAAGATGTGGTGCTCCTACGCGCACAAGGCGAGCCACACGCTGGTCGTCTGCCGCACGAGCAGGGGCGAGTCGAACCACGAGGGCCTGTCGATGATCTTCGTCCCGCGCGAGGCCGAGGGGTTCACGATCCGCGGCATCCCGACGCTGGGCGGCGAGGAGACCAACGAACTCCACCTCGACGAGGTGCGGGTGCCGGAGGAGAACCTGCTCGGCACCGAGGGCAACGGCTGGATCCAGCTCATGGCCGGGCTGAACAACGAGCGCGTGATCCTCGGGGCCAGCGCGCTCGGGCTCGCGCAGCGGGCGTTCGACGACGCCCTCGCCTACGCCAAGGAGCGGCGCCAGTTCGGCCGCCCGATCGGCAGCTTCCAGGCGATCCAGCACAAGTTCGCGGAGCTGGCCACCGACCTCGCCCAGGCGCGCCTGCTCGTGCGCTGGGTGGCGCGGCTGACCGACGAGGACCCGAGCCGGATGCTGCCGCAGGAGGCGTCGATGGTGAAGCTCGCCTGCACCGAGCTGGCCAAGCGCTGCACGCTCGAGGGCATGCAGATCATGGGCGGCTACGGCTACGCGAGCGAGTACCCGATGGAGCGCTACCTGCGCGCCGCGGTGGTCACGACGATCTACGGCGGCACGTCGGAGATCCAGAAGAACATCATCGCCAAGACGCTCGGTCTCTGACGCCGCGCGCGTACGTGTAGCCCGTTCGGCGTTCGCGGTCTATTCTTCCGGGTTAGCGTGACTCGTTTGGCGCGTCTTGACCGACGCGTCCGGAATGCCGATCTGATTGACATGGCCGGTTTCGTCGGCGGGAGGCTAAAGAGACTCGTAGGGGCGGCTGTCGGGGCGACGGCCGTCGCGGCGTGCTCCGTCGCGTACGCGCAGGGGCCGCTTCCGCAGGTGGACTCGCCGCGGCTTCCCGAGACGCCGGTCACGCAGCCGGTCCAGGACGTCGCCGACCGCGCGACCGATAACGCCAACCAGGTCACCAATCAGGTGAACCAGACGGTGAACCCGCCGCCCTCGAACCCCGATCCGCCGAGCAACCCGGGCGGCGGGGGCGGCGGTGGAACTCCCAACGGCAACGGCGGCGGTAATGGAGGGGGCTCGGATTCGGGTGACGGAAGCGGCGGTGGAGGTGGCGCGGATTCCGACTCCGGCGGCTCCGGCGGTGGCGGTACCACCGCGGCCGAGCGCCGCGCCGAGCGCCGCGAGCGCCGCGCTGCCGCGG
>JALZEZ010000351.1 GCA_030861775.1 Actinomycetota bacterium | reverse complement strand
GCTCGATCTGGTGCAGCGTGCCCCACGTGCGCTGGGCCCGCCCGCGCACGCCGGCCACGGCCTCGCGGAGGGCGTCGAGGTCGTCGGGCGTGTCCACGTCGTGCTCGAGCGAGGGCGCCGGCTCGATCCGGCACTCCATCCCCGCTGCCCGCGCCAGCCCCATGTGGCGGGCGAGGCTCCCCTCGCCGAAGGCCGGCTCGATCGCGTCCGGCGGGGAGAGCACCAGCGCGTTGGTCCCCATCCCGTGCCGGTCGGAGACGATGCCGACCGCGATGCCGTCGCGCTCGCAGCGGTCGAGGAGGTCGTCCACCTCGCGGGGGTCGATCAGCGGCGTGTCGCCGGGCACCAGCAGCACGCGCGGGAAGCCCATCGCGATCGCCTGGTGGATGCCGATCTCGGCCGCCGCCGACTGCCCGGCCTGGGCGCCGTCGTGGAACACGATCGCCCGGCCGTGCGCGAGCTGAGTCGCGGCCGGGTCGGCGGTGACCACGGCCACCGCGTCCACGCCGCGCGTGCGCCCGAGCGCGGCCAGCACGTCCGAGAACATCGCCTGGGCCAGCGAGCGACGCGAGCCGCGCGCGAGCGACTCCGAGAGCCGCTGCTTCGCGTCTCCAAAGGTCTTGACCGGCACTATCGCGAGCGTGCGCACAGTGGGAAGTCCCCCGGCGCCGGACTCTACCGCCCGCCGGACTCCCCGGGGCGGCCGGACGCGGCGAGTTCCCCCGCAAACTCCAGCGTCTCCGCGGCCACGCGCGCCCGCTCGGCGGGCTCGTCCATGACGGTGCCGGTCACGAGAACCGGCACCGGCGCCCCCTCCAGCGGCTCGTCGGAGACGATCCCGTCGAGCAGGTCGCCGTACGCGGCCACCACCCCTGCCGGCCCGAGCGGCAGCCCCGCGTGCTCCATGAACGGCTCGGTCGGTCCCTTCACCGCCCGGCCGCCGACGAACGGGCTGACCGCCACGACCGGCGCGGCGGCGGCCCGCAGCGCCTCGCGCATCCCCGGCAGCGCCAGGATCGGCCCGATCGAGATCACCGGGTTCGAGGGCCCGATCACGATCGCCTCCGCCACGCGGATCGCCTCGAGCACCTCGGGCGCGGGCCGCGTGTCCTCGATCCCCCGCAGCTCGACGCGCTCGATCGGCGCCGCGGCGCGGTCGAGGATCATGAACTCCTGGAACGGGCGCGTGCGGCCGCCGCTCGTGACGACGGTCCGCACCGGCTCGTCGCTCATCGGCAGCACGGGGACGGGCACGCCCATGGCGCGGACCACCGCGTCGTGCGCCTGCGTCAGCCGCTCGCCGGCGGCGAGCAGCTCGGTGCGGATCAGGCACATGGCCAGGTCGCGGTCGCCGAGCCGGAACCACGCCTCGCGCCCCGCGGCCTCCAGCGCGCCCATCACCTCCCAGGTGTCGCCCGCGATCCCATACCCACGCGAGTCGATGGCGTCCGCGAGCCAGTAGGTCACCAGGTCCGGGTCGGGCGAGACGTGCACGCCGTAGACCTCCGCGTCGTCCGCGGTGTTGGCCACGACGGTCAGCTCCCCGGCCGCGTCGAGCATCCCGCGCGCGAGCTTCGCGCCGCCGGTGCCGCCGGCGAGGACGACTACCAAAGCTCGTCGGGCAGCCCGGTGAGCTTGATCCCGGCGTGCGTCTTGTAGCGCGAGTTGACCGAGATCATCAGCGGGGTCAGGCCCTCGATCAGCCGCGCCGTCTCCAGCAGCCCGGCGTTCACCGGCCGCAGGCCGGGGATCCGCGCGATCACCTCCGCCACGCGGCGCTTGTGCTCGCGCTTGTCGCCCGCGACCAGCACGTCCTCGTCCAGCTCGGCGTCGAGGTCGTTCAGCGTGGCCGCGCTCACGGTGTGGAGCGCGCTCACCACGATCACGCCGTCGGGCACCATCTCCTGCGCCTGCTCGCCGGCCGAGCCCTGCGGCACGCCGAGCAGCCGCGTGGCCTTCCCGGACACCGCCGCGGCCAGCGGCACGGTGGCGTCCACCAGGATCTGCCCCGGCTCGAGCGCCTCCTTGAGGTTGGTCAGGTTCTCCGACTGCGCCCGGAACGGCACGGCCAGGATCACGATCGGCCCGCGCCGCGCGGCCTCGGGGTTCTCGAGCCCCTCGACCGAGCCCTCGGGCACCCGCTCGCGCACGCGGCCGGCCGCCTCCTCCGCCCGCTCGGCGCTGCGCGATCCGATCACGACCGGCGTCCCCGCGCGCGCCAGCCGCAGCGCCAGGCCGAAGCCCAGCGCGCCGGTGCCGCCGATGATCGGGACTGGATCCGCCACGGCGAGCGAGCCTACCGGTGCCGCGCCGGTAGGCTCCCGGCCGTGCGACTGGAGGGACGCATAGCGCTCGTGACGGGCGGGGCAAGCGGCATCGGCGCCGCCACCTGCCGCCGCCTGGCCGCCGAGGGCGCCAGGGTGGCGGTCACCGACCTCAACCTCGAGGGCGCGCGCGGGATCGCCGAGGAGGTCAGCGGGCAGCCCTACGAGCTCAACGTGGCCGACTACGAGTCGGTGCGCGCGGCGGTGGCGGCGGTCGAGTCCGACCTCGGCCCGGTCGACGTCCTCGTCAACAACGCGGGCTACGACGAGTTCGGCTTCTTCGTCAACACCGACGAGGCCATGTGGAGCCGCGTGATCGGCGTGAACCTGATCGGCGTGATCGCCTGCACGCACGCCGTCCTGCCCGGGATGCAGGAGCGGCAGGGCGGGCGGATCGTGAACGTGGCGTCGGAGGCCGGGCGCGTCGGCTCGCCGGGCTCGTCGGTCTACTCCGGCGCGAAGGGCGGCGTGATCGGGTTCACCAAGGCCATCGCGGCCGAGGCGGCGCGCTACAAGGTCACCTGCAACGCGGTGGCACCCGGCCCGATCGAGACCCCGCTGCTGATGGCGGCCCGCACGCTCGGCGACCTCGGCGAGCGGCTCATCAACGGGATGGTCTCGAAGACCGTGCTCGGCCGCCTGGGCCAGCCCGAGGAGGTGGCCGCCACGATCGCCTTCCTCGCCTCCGACGACGCCTCGTACGTGACCGGCGAGACCCTCGGCGTGAGCGGGGGCATGGGGAGGATCTAGCGGCGGTGGCGGACCCGGTCTCGATCCGCGAGGTCGGCCCGCGCGACGGGTTCCAGAACGAGCCCGAGGTCATCGCCACCGACGACAAGGTGCGGCTGGTCGAGATGCTGGCCCGCACCGGCCTGAAGCGGCTGGAGCTGACCAGCTTCGTTCGCCCCGACGTGATCCCGCAGCTCGGCGACGCGCGCGAGGTGCTCCAGCGCGCGGACGTGCCCGGCGACGTCTCCGTCTCGGTCCTGATCCCGAACGAGAAGGGGCTCGACAACGCGCTCGAGCTGCGCGACCGCTTCCACGAGGTCAACGGCTTCCTCTCCGCCACCGAGACGCACAACCGCAAGAACGTGAACAGGTCGGTGGAGGAGTCGCTCAGCCGGCTGGAGCGGGTGTTCGGGCGGGCCCGCGAGGAGGGGCTGCGCTGCGAGGGCGTGATCTCGGTCTCGTTCGGCTGCCCCTACGAGGGCGACGTGGACCCGGAGACGGTCTTCGCCATCGCCGAGCGGCTGGCCGCGGCCGGCTGCGAGGAGGTGGCCTTCGGCGACACCACCGGCATGGCCAACCCGGCCCAGGTGCGCGAGCTGATGGGCGCCGCGCGCGAGCGCCTGCCGGACGTGGAGCTGACCGCCCACTTCCACAACACCCGGGGCCAGGGCCTGGCCAACGTGCTGGCCGCGCTGGAGGCCGGGATCCGCTCGTTCGAGTCCTCGTTCGGGGAGCTGGGCGGCTGCCCCGTCCCGCGCGGCGCGACCGGCAACATCGCCACCGAGGACCTGGTCTCGATGCTGCACGAGATGGGCCACCCGACCGGGATCGACCTCGAGGCGCTCGTGGAGTGCGCGCGCGAGGCCCAGCGGGTGCTCGGGCGGCCGCTCTCCAGCCACGTGATCGTGGCGGGGCCGGTCGATTGGCACCGCGGCTGAAGCAGGACGTCGAGGCCCTCGCCGCGATGCCCCGCGGCTCGGCCTCGCCCGGCGAGCTGGCCGCCGCGGAGTGGGCGGCCGCTCGGCTCGAGGAGGCCGGAGCGAGCGACGTGCGCGCCGAGCGCTTCCGCTACCAGCGCTCCATAGCCCCGCGGAACGTCGCGCACCTCGCGGCGGGCGTC
>JALZEZ010000350.1 GCA_030861775.1 Actinomycetota bacterium | reverse complement strand
CGCCAGCTCGTCGTGCATCTCCAGGCCGAGCCGCACGGTCGCCGCTGCGTCGCCCCCGCGCAGCATCACCCCGTCGCCCATGCACTTCACGACCGTGGCGCCCGCGGAGCGGGCCAGCTCGCCCACGGCCGCGGTGAAGCGGACGGCCGCGTCCGCCGCCGCCTCGTCCCCGTTCAGCTCGGTGAAGGTGGTGAACCCGACGAGGTCCGCGAAGAGAAACGTGTGCGACCGGCCATCTCCCATGTCCGACCGGGCGTTACAAAGCGGCGAACACCGTTCGCGCGTGCTGCCAGCGCGCCAAGCCCGGGCGGAACGCGCCCGTCGGTCGACAGCCAGGACCCCGCCAGGATCAGCAGCAGGCCCGCTATGGCACCCGGGCCCAGGCTCTCCTCCAGGATCGCCACGCCCAGCGTCACGGCGACCACCGGGGCCACGTAGGTGATGACCAGCGCCCGCCCCGGCCCGGCCTCCGCCACCAGCACCCCCCAGAGCACCAGGGCGGCGGCGGTGCAGAAGAGGCCGAGCACGACCACGGCCACGACGGCGTCGCCGGACGGCGCCGACTCGGGCGGCGCGATCGCGGCGGCGGGCGTGAGGACCACCGTGGCCACGAGCAGGGTGGCGCCCATCGTCGCGCGCGAGTCGATGCCCGCCAGCTTGCGCTTGAGGATCATCGGGCCCGCCGCGTAGCCGAGCGCGGCCACGAGGATCGCCGCCGACCCGAGCAGCTCCCCCGGCTTCCCGGCCACGTCGATCCCCACCAGCGCCACCACGCCCCCGAGGCCGATCACGAGCCCCGCGAGCCGCCAGCCGGTGGCGCGCTCCTCCTCGTCGAAGCGGATCGCCAGCAGGGCGACGAACAGCGGCGCGGCTGCGATCAGGATCGCGGCCAGCGACGACGACACCTCCTGCTCGCCGGCGGCGATCAGCGGGAACGGGATCGCGATCTCGATGACCGCGAACAGCGCGATCCAGCCCCACCGCCCCCGCAGCGGCCCGAGCTTGCCGGCCCGCCACGCCAGGGCGAGCAGGACCACGGCGCCGAGCAGCACGCGTGCCCAGGCGAGGAACGCGGGCGGCATGCCGTCCTCCACCGCCACCTTGATGAACAGGTACGGCATCCCCCAGAGCGTCGAAACGGCCGCGAAGGCCGCCCAGGCGCGCGCGCTCACGAGAACAGCGTCCCCACGAACCCCAGGACGACCGCCTCGCGCACCTCCGGCGAGGCCGCGTCGAGCAGGTTGTTCACGACCGCGAAGCCCGACTCGATCGAGACGCCGGTGCGCTCGAGCAGCGCGCCGAACGCCGCCGCGTCGAGGCCCTCCGGGTCGATCGCGCGGATCTCGTCCACCAGCTCCGGGTCGAGCCGCACCGGCCCGCTCCGGACCGCCTCCGCCACGCCGGCCTCGAGCGCCCCGACCAGGTCCTCGGCCGCGTCCAGGCTGCCCGCGTCGACGATCAGGTTCAGGTTGCGCGGCGAGGGCCCGTAGCGGAGCTGAGGCGTGAGGTACCACTCGCGCGCGCGCAGCTCGTCCGAGACCACGAACACGTCCACGTCCAAGCCCTCGGCGGCGGCCAGCGCGAGCACGTTCGCCCGCGCGTCGCCCAGGACCCGCAGCTCGCCGATCCGCTCGAGCCCCGCGCGCACGCGGCGGGTGGCCTCCATCGCCCGGCCGGCCAGGTCGAGGTAGCCCTCGCGGCCGAGGTGGCGCATCACCGCCCAGGCCCCGGCCAGCGGTCCGCCGGAGCGGCTCGACTGCACGGTCGTGTTCACCAGCGTGTAGCCGGTCCAGCGCGCGCAGGCGTAGTACGCGCGGCGGCGCAGGTCGGCATCGCGGAACAGGACCACCGAGGCCCCCTTCGGCGCGTACCCGTACTTGTGCACGTCGGCCGAGATCGAGGTGACGCCGTCCACGCTCAGGTCGAACGGCGGGATCGGCTCGCCCAGCTCCCGCAGGAACGGCAGCACGAGCCCGCCCATGCAGGCGTCCACGTGGCACGGCACCCCGCGCTCGGCCGCGATCCCCGCGATCTCCTCCACCGGGTCGACCACCCCGTGCGCGAAGCCGTACGCGGAGGCCACCACCAGCACGGTGCGGTCGTCGATCGCCGCGCGCACGGCGTCGGGGTCGGCGGCCAGCGTGGCCGGGTCGAGGTCCACCGGGACCAGCTCGATCCCCAGGTAGTGGGAGGCCTTGTGGAACGCGCCGTGGGCGGTGATCGGCGCCACCAGCCGCGGCCGGTCCACGTCCGGCCGCGCCTCGCGCGCGGCCTTCACCGCCAGGAAGATCGACTCGGTGCCGCCGCTCGTGAAGATCCCCGCGGGGCTCGGCCCCGCCCCGAGGATCGAGCCCGTCATCGCCACCACCTCGTTCTCCAGCGCCATGACGCTGGGGAACGCGGTCGGATCCAGGGCGTTCGCCCCGAGGCCGGCCAGGAACGCCTCCCCGGCGAGCCGCTTCACCTCCGGGCGGCCCGGGTCGTACGAGTACTGCCAGGCGCGCCCGCCGGTCGTGGGCTGGTCCTCGCCGCGCAGCCCCTCGATGCGCTCCAGCAGGTCCGCGGCCGCCTCGCCGCGCTCCGGCAGGCCGGTCACCGGCCCGCGATCCTGCGCACCTTCGGCTTGCCCTTCGTGCAGCCGTTCCAGCTCCGCGTGCTCACGACCCTCGAGCCGGTGTTGTGGGTGGCCACGATGCGGATCTTCATCCGGCCCGTGCGCGGCAGCCCGTTCAGCTCGACACGGCGGAGGTCGCGCCCGCGGCTCACCAGCCGCCGCTTCCCGCCCACGAACGCCTCCACCCGCACAACGCGGTTGCGGCCCCGGCGGTGGAGCTTGAACGCGATCCGCGCGGGGCGCAGGCAGTCGTCGCGGAAGGGGTACACGCTCCGGTCGAGGCGCACCACGTAGAAGCCGCTGTTGCCGTCCGAGTACCAGATCTCGCCGCGCTCCGGGATGATCTCCGGGCTCGACATCGCGTAGTTGCTGCGCGTGCTCTCCCCCGGGCTCGGCCGCGGCGGCGCGACGAAGTAGGCGATCTCCCTCGGTCTCTCGGGGTCGCGGATGTCGAACACGCGCAGGCCCGAGAGGATGAACGAGCAGGCCACGATGCCGGGGTCCCTGCGCCGCGGCACGTTGCAGTAGTGCCCCGCGTAGCCCTGCACGAAGCTGGTCGCGCCGGGGTCGTCCTCGAGCTGCGCGCGGTTCTCCGGCTGGTGCACCTCGAGCCGCATCTCCGACACCTGGCGCGGGCGGGTCTCGTCGGAGACGTCGATCAGCCGCGCCGCGCCCACCCGCGGGCCGTTCTCGGCGGGGAAGACGCCGCCCTCCGCCGGGACGCTGAACTCGTCGACCTCCATCACGTACGGCCTGCCGCCGATCGTGATCGGGATCGCGTTCTGGGGGATCGACATCGTGTCCCAGGTGACCCTGCCGACCTCGCGCACCCGCGGGAGCGGCCGACGCTCCTGGATCTCGCTGAGGTCGACGATCTCGAGGCCGGAGTTGCGCGCCGCCATGTAGCCCCGCGTTCCGTCGTCGCTCACGTTCATCCCGTGCGAGAAGTTCTCGAAGACGGTGATCGGGGTGGGCACACGCGGGTTGGTCAGGTCCACCGCGGTCACGTGGCCGTCGAAGAGCGAGGTCGCGTAGAACGTCCTCCCGTCGGGCGGGAAGCCGCTCTCGTGCCCGAGGAAGGCGGCCGGCGCGCTGGCCTGGAGCACGGGGCTGCGGCAGTCCTCGCTCACGTCGTAGACGTCCACGACGCCGGGCGCCGCGTCAGGGTTGCCGAGCACCGCCGCCAGCAGCCCCCGCTTCACGTTCAGGTTGAGCGACTCGTGCGGCGACTGCATCGCGGGCGTGACCAGCGTGGTCGTGCGGACCGGGTTGGCCGGGTCGGACAGGTCGAGCACGGCCACGCCGGTCGGCTGGTCGCCGAGGTTCTGCGCGTTCAGCGGGAACAGCAGCGTGGTGTCGTAGTACGCGCACTCGCGGCCCGCCTTGTCCACGTAGCGGTAGACCTTGAAGCCGCCCGTGAGCCCCTCGTGCCCGACCTGCTTCGCGTTGCACGAGTAGCCGGCGTCGGCCGCGCCGGAGGCCACCGCCTCGGCCGGCACGCGGCCCTGCATGCCGGGCTCGGGGCGGGAGCCGGGGGCGCAGTCGGCCTGGGGTGTCGGGGGC
>JALZEZ010000097.1 GCA_030861775.1 Actinomycetota bacterium | reverse complement strand
GACCAGCGCCAGGCGCTCCGCCACCACGCTCGGGCGGTCGGCGACGGCGCGGGCGATCGCCTCGAGCAGGCGCCGGTCGGGCGAGATCGCCACCAGCAGGCTGTCCGGGCCGTGCTCGCCCTGGGCCATCAGGTCGAGCGCGAGCAGCTCGGGGTCGGCGCCTCCGGTGGCCACCACCACCAGCTCGCTCGGCCCGGCCAGGCCGTCGATCCCCACGGTGCCCGCCACCTGGCGCTTGGCCTCGGTCACGTAGCGGTTGCCGGGCCCGACGATCACGTCCACCGGCCGCACGGTCTCGGTGCCGTAGGCCAGCGCGGCGATCGCCTGGGCGCCGCCCATCCGGTAGACCTCGGTCACGCCGCACAGGCCGCAGGCGGCCAGGATCGTGGGGTGCGCGCGGGCCTGCGGGCCGGGGGGCGCGCAGACCGCGATCTCGTCGACGCCGGCCACACGAGCGGTGATCGCGCACATCACGACCGTCGAGGGGTACGGGGCGCGGCCGCCGGGGACGTAGGCGGCGGCGCGGCGCACCGGGCTCTCCGCGATCTCCACCGCGTGGCCGGCCTCGAGCTCCACCCGCACCGGGTCGCGGAGCTGGGCCTTCGCCACCGCGCGCACGTTGGCGATGGCGGCGCGGAGGCCCGCGAGCACGCCCGGCTCCAGGGTCGCGACCGCGTTGTCGATCTCCGCCGGCGGCACCGCCAGCTCCTCCGGCGCCAGCTCGGCGTGGTCGAAGCGCTCGGTGTACTCGCGCACCGCCGCGTCGCCGTGCAGGCGCACCTCGGCGAGGATCTCCGCCACCTGCTCGTGCACGGCGCCGCCGAGCGCGGGGCCGCGCACGTCGTCGCCGGGGCGGAGCCACTCGACCCTCATGGCGAGCCCCCGGGCGGCGCGGCGTCCAGCGAGCGGATCCGCTCCACGATCGCGTCCACCTCCGCCGCCTTCAGCTTGTGCGCCACCGGGTTCGCGATCAGGCGGGCGGTGGACTCGACGATCGGCTCGCGCTCCACCAGCCCGTTCTCCACCAGCGTGCGGCCCGACGCGGTCAGGTCCACGATCGCGTCGGCCAGGCCCGTCAGCGGAGCCAGCTCCACCGATCCCTTCACCTCCACGATCTCGGCCTCGCGGCCGGTGGCGGCGAAGTGGTCGCGCGCGATGCGCGGGTACTTGGTCGCCACGCGCACCACGCCGCGGCGGCGGAGCGGCGCGCCGAGCGGGTCGTCGCCCTCGCGCGTGGCCACGATCATCCGGCAGCCGCCGAAGCCCAGGTCGAGCAGCTCGTACACGTCGCGGTCGGCCTGCTCCAGCAGCACGTCCTTGCCGGTCACGCCGATGTCGGCCGCCCCGGCCTCGACGTAGGTGGGCACGTCGCTCGGCCGCACGGTCAGCACGCCGGACTCGGGGAAGAACAGCCGCCGGTCGTTCGAGCGGATCTCGGCGGTCTCGATGCCCAGGCGGTCGAGCAGGCCGAGCGCCTCGCCGAGCAGCGCCCCGCGCGGGATCGCGATCACCAGGCCGCTCACAGGCGCTCCTCCTCGATCTGCGCCATGTGCACGCGCGTGACGTCGAGCCCGGCCCCGCAGGCCGGCCGGGGGCTGCCGAAGCGGCCGATCAGGTCGTCGTACCGGCCCCCGCCGCCGAGCGCGAAGGCCACGGCCGGGTCGTAGACCTCGAAGATCGTGCCGGTGTAGTAGCCCAGCTCGCGCAGCATCCCGAGGTCGAAGATCACCCGCTCGGCCACGCCGCGCTCGCGCAGCAGCTCGTACAGCTCGCGCAGCCGCTCCACCGCCGGCGCCTCCACCCGGTCGAGGATCTCGATCCCGCCGCGCAGCGCGGGCACCCGGACGAGCGCCTCCTTGGCGGCCTCGCCGATCTGCAGGCGCGCGACCCGGGCCTCGAGCCCCGGCAGGTCGCGCCTCCAGAGCAGCTCCAGCAGGGCTTCGTGCTCGTCCTCCGGGACGTGGCTGCGCAGCAGCTCCCGATAGAGCATCCCGTCGCCCAGCCCCACCCGGTGACGCCGCAGCCCGGCCTCCTCCAGCGCCGAGACCACCAGCGCGATCACCTCCGCGTCGCCCTCCACCCCGGGCACTCCGATCAGCTCGATCCCGCCCTGGAGGAACTCGCGCGGCTGGCCGCTGCCGGAGACCACGGCGCGGTAGGCGTTCTCGAAGTACGAGAAGCGCAGCGGGCCCTCGACCGAGTCGTAGCGGTTCGCCACCAGCCGCGCGATCGGGATGGTGGGATCGCTCCGCAGCGCGAGTATCTGCCCGCGCTCGTCGAACAGCCGGAAGCCCGCGCCGGCCGCGGTCGCGTCCCCCCGCCTGAGCACGTCCTCGTACTCGATCGAGGGGGTCGAGACCTCGCCGTAGCCGGCCCTGTCGAACGCTCCGGCCAGGCGCAGCGTGAGCGCGCGGAGCTCGCGCATCTCGTCGGGCAGCACGTCGCGCGTGCCGGGTGGGACCGGATGGATCACTGGCGCCTCCGCGGGAGGCTAGACGGGCACGGGCGCGGGCTCGGACTCGACCCGGCGGATCTTCGCCCCCAGCGCCCGGAGCCGCTCGTCGATCCGCTCGTAGCCGCGGTCGATCTGCCGGATGTTGCCGATCTCGGAGCGCCCCTCGGCGCACAGCGCCGCGATGAGCATCGCCATGCCGGCCCGGATGTCCGGGCTCTCCATGCGCTCGCCGTGAAGCCGGCTCGGGCCGCTTACCACCGCGCGATGGGGATCGCACAGCAGGACCCGAGCGCCCATGGAGACGAGCTTGTCGGTGAAGAACAGTCGGTTCTCGAACATCTTCTCGTGGATGAGGACCATACCCTCGGCCTGCGTGGCGAGGGCCAGCGCGATGCTGGTCAGGTCCGCCGGGAAGGCCGGCCAGGGCCCGTCCTCGATCTTGGAGATCGCGTCGCCGACGTCGTCGCGGATGCGGAGCTGCTGCTCCGGCGGGACCACCACGTCGGCGCCGTCGTACTCCCAGGTGCAGCCGAGCCGCTCGAAGCCGAGCTTGGTCATCCGCAGGTCGTCGCGCACGCAGTCCTTGATCCGCAGCTCGCCGCCGGTGACGGCGGCCAGCGCCACGAAGCTGCCCACCTCGATGTAGTCCGGGCCGATGCGGTAGTCGGCGCCGCCGAGGCGGTCGCGCCCGTGGACGATCAGGACGTTCGAGCCGATCCCCTCGATCCCCGCCCCCATCTGGAGGAGCAGGCGCGACAGGTCCTGGACGTGCGGCTCGGAGGCCGCGTTGTGGATCACGGTCGCGCCGGGGGTGAGCGCCGCGGCCATCAGCGCGTTCTCGGTGGCCATCACCGAGGGCTCGTCCATGAAGAAGTCGCAGGCGCGCAGGCCGCCGTCGGCGCTCAGCCGGTACCAGGAGCGGTCCTCGGTGCCCACGCGCGCGCCGAGGGCGCGGAAGGCGTCGAGGTGCGGGTCGAGCCGGCGGCGGCCGATCACGTCGCCCCCGGGGGGTGGCATGTCGGCGCGGCCGAAGCGGGCCAGCAGCGGGCCGGCCAGCAGGAACGAGGCCCGGATCCGCTCGGCCACCGCGGGGTCCACGTCGGTGTGGTCCACGCCGGCGGCGCACAGGGCCAGGACGTTGTCCTCGCGCCACTCGGAGGTCACCCCGAGGCCGCTGAGGAGCTCGATCATCGCCTCCACGTCGCGGATGCGCGGGACGTTGCGCAGCACGACCTCCTCCTCCGTCAGGAGGCAGGCCGCGAGCGCGGGTAGGGCGGCGTTCTTGTTGCCGGCGGGCACGACAGTGCCCGAGAGCGGGACGCCGCCTTCGATGACGAACTTCTCCATACGAGATGCCGCTTTGGGGGGGCCTGCGAGCGGCGCGGCAAGCGTATCGAAGGCCATTTGAGGCTCGATTCGCCGCCCGGCGGCGCGACCCTGCCCGCCCCCGCTAGCGTGTCCGCCATGACTCCCACGCGCGAGGACGCCTGGAAGCTCTTCTGCGAGTGGACCGAGTCCGACTCGCTGCGCAAGCACGTGCTGGGCGTCGAGGCCGCCATGCGGGCGTACGCGCGCGAGTACGGCGAGGACGAGGAGCGCTGGGCGGTCACCGGGATCGTGCACGACCTCGACTACGAGCGCCACCCGGACCTCGAGACCGGCCACCCGCGGGTGGCGCTGAGGGAGCTGGAGAAGCTCGGCTACCCGCAGGACGTGATCGACGCCGTGGCCGGGCACGCCACCTTCCTGAACGTGCCGCGCGAGACGCTGATGGCGAAGACGCTGTTCGCGGTGGACGAGCTGTCGGGCTTCATCGCCGCCTGCGCCCTGGTGCGGCCCACCGGCATCCACGGCATGACCGCGAAGTCGGTCAAGAAGAAGCTGAAGCAGCCGAGCTTCGCCGCCGCGGTGAACCGCGAGGAGGTCCAGCAGGGAGCCGAGGAGCTGGGCGTGGACTTCGACGAGCACCTGCGCAAGGTGATCGCGGCGCTGGAGGAGCGCTCGACCGAGCTCGGGCTCGACGGTCAGGCCGCGTAGCGGCCGCCGGCCTGCGCCCACTCGCGCAGGTGGGTGACCGAGCAGAAGCCGTCCGGCACGCGGTGCTCGGCGCGGTGGCGGATCAGGATCAGGCGCACGTCGCCTAGCGGCTCGCCGCAGTGGGCGCATGAGTCGATCTCGCTGGCCACGCCGGAGGGCTCGACCGGCGTGCCGGCCTCCCAGTGCGGCCCCTGGATCGCCCACGGCACCACGTGCTCGAGCCGGCAGAACGCCGCGCCGCGGTCGCCGGGCAGCTCGGCCAGGCGGAAGCCGTCGCCGGCTTCGACGATGTCGCCACACCAGGTGCAGGGGGTCGAGGGCATAGAGTCCGCGTTCGATGGCCGATCCGGTGCGGATTATCGTGCTCGAGGGCGACGAGACGGGCCAGGAGCTGCTCGAGCAGTCCCTGCGCCTGCTCGACCCCGGCGTGACCAACGTGCCGGTCGAGCTCGAGCACTACGACCTCTCGCTCGAGAACCGGCGCACGACCTCGAACGACGTGGTCACCGAGGCCGGGCGGGCGCTGCGCGAGTCCGGCTACGGGATCAAGGCCGCGACGATCACGCCGGAGGGCGCCGACGACGTGGGCAGCCCCAACCGCATCCTGCGCGAGGAGCTCGACGGCAAGGTGATCATCCGCACCGGTCGCCGGATCCCGGGCGTGACGCCGGTGGCCGGCGTGCACTACCCGATCTCGGTGGTGCGGATGGCGGTCGGCGACGCCTACGGCGCGGAGCAGTGGCGCGAGTCCTCGGACGGGGACGAGTTCGCCTACCGCACCGAGCGGATCTCGCGCGAGGTCTGCCGGGCGGTGGCCGAGCACAGCTTCCGCACCGCGCGCAAGATCCACGGGCGCGTGTACGGCGGGCCCAAGTGGACGGTGAGCCCGATCTACGAGGGGATGCTGAAGGAGGAGCTCGACGAGGCCTCCGAGCGCCATCCGGAGGTCCCGTACCAGCCGGTGCTGATCGACGCCACCTACGCTGGGCTGGTCTCGGGGGCGGCGGACGCGCCGCTCGTCATCCCCGCCCTCAACCGCGACGGCGACTGCCTGTCGGACTTCGTGCTGCCGCTGTTCGGGTCGATCGCGGGCGCCGAGTCGGTCGTGCTCTCGCTCGACTCCGACTACGAGGTCCAGGCCGTGATGACCGAGGCGCCGCACGGCACGGCCCCGGCGCTGCTGGGCAAGGACATCGCCAACCCGATGGCGATGATCATGGCCGCGGCGGCGCTGCTGCACTACGTCGGCGTGGCCGGGAGCCCGGACGCCGAGCTGGCCTCGCGCGCGGTCTACGAGTCGGTGCTCGAGGCCACGGCGACCGGGGTGCGCACCCCCGACCTCGGCGGCAGCGCCACGACCACCGAGTTCACCTCCGAGGTCGTCTCGCGCGTGCGCACGAAGATCGACATCTGGTCGTCGCTCGGGTCTAGCGTCTAGGCAGCCCGGCGACCTCGCGGGCCGGGTCGCGCAGGTGCTCGCGCTTGCGCCTGATGTAGAGGCGGCGCTGGACGTAGAGGGTGACCACGCCGGCCACCAGGATCGAGGTCAAATTCAGCGAGAGCTGGAGCATCGCGCCGACCCACTCGTCGCCGTCGCCGTAGGCGGCCGCCACCCCGATGTTGCCGGCGGCGGGGATGGTGGTCACGGAGATCAGCACCCCGATCAGCGCGCCGGACTTGGCCGATGTGAGCGACAGCACACCGGCGGTCCCCGCCAGCAGGGCGACGATCACCGAGAACTCGTCCGGGTGGGAGATGAAGTCGGTCAGCGGGCGCTTGGTCAGCTCGTCCGGCGCCGAGCCGGTGGCGCGCAGGAGGAGCGTGAGCAGGAAGGCGCTCGTGATCGCCACCGGGAACCCGACCGCGAGGGCCAGGATCGAGCGCTTGGCGAGGTGCTTGCGGAGGTGCACGACCGCCACGCAGAAGCCGGCGATCGGGCCGAACTCCGGGCCGACGACCATGGCCCCGATGATCAGGATCTGCGAGTCGAGGATGACGCCGACCGCGGCGATCATCGTCGCGATCGCCATGAAGGCGAGGAAGCTCGCGCCCAGCTCGGTCTGCTCCGAGGTGCGGGTCTCGACCTCCTCCCAGACGACCGCGTCCGAGGGAAGGCCGGCGGCGGCCTTCTCGGCCGCGACCGCCGCCCTGGAGATCGCCGTGTCGATCTCCTCCAGCGCGATCGTTCCGCGCTCGTGCAGGCCCAGCTCGCGCAGGTCGCTGATGATCACGCTGGCGTCCTCGCGGGCGACGTCGCAGAGGATCACGTCGCCGGCCGGCTTCTCGGCGGCGCCCCGGAGGTGGATCACGCTGGAGACGGCGTCCGACTCGCACAGGAGGTCGTGAACCTCGGTCACGATGTCCTCCGGCACGACGAGCCGGAGGTGGATCACGCCGGGGCGGGCACCGGCGTGACGGCGAGGCGCGCGCGGGCCACCACGTCGAAGCCCGTGTCGCCGGACCGCCAGACGGCTTGCCCGATCGCCACGCGTGGCCCGGCGGCGAGGTCGCCCGCCACGACGCTGGCGAGGTGAGCGGCCTGCTCCTCGTCGCAGGCCGGGGCGATGAGCGCCACGCGCCTCCCGCTGCAGCGGCAGGCCGTGCCGCCGCACAGGACCGCGGCGTGCTGGATAGCCCGGGCGGCGGTGCGGATCGCCTCGTCGCCGGCGGCGTAGCCCTCGAGCCGGTTGAGCTGGGCCACCTCGGTGAGCTCGGCGAGCACGACCGCGAACGGCTCGTCCTCGGCGGCGGCGCGGGCGGCGGCCGCCTCGGCGCTCTCGTGGAAGTAGCGGTGGCTGTAGAGGAGCGTGAGGTTGTCCACGATCGCGTGCGCGCCGAAGCCCAGCACCGGCTCGTCGCCCTCGCGGTGGGCGGCGACCTCCGGGTCCTGCATCGCGGCCGTCACCTTGCCGTCGCCGCCGAACGGGTCGCGCCGCACCTCCTCGACGAACGCGCGGACCACGTCGGGGTCGAACTGGGTCCCGGCGCAGCGCTCGAGCTCGGCGCACGCCTGCTCGAGCGACATGCGGCCGCGGTACGGGCGCTCGGCGGTCATCGCGCTGAACGAGTCGGCCACGCAGATGATCCGCGCCTCGAGCGGGATCGCGTCGCCGGCGAGGCCCTCGGGGTAGCCGCCGCCGTCGTAGCGCTCGTGGTGGTGGAGGATCGCGTCGCCGATCGACCGCAGCGCGGGGACCTGGTCGACCAGCCGGTAGCCGATCCGCGGGTGCAGCTCGATCAGCGTCCGCTCCTCCGGTGTCAGGGCGCCGGGCTTGAGCAGGATGCGCTCGCTGATGCCGATCTTCCCGACGTCGTGCAGGAGCGATCCGAACACGAGCTCCTCGCGGCGGCGCGGGTCGACCCCCAGCTGCCCGGCGACCGCGGCCACGTAGCCCGAGACCTCCTCGGAGTGCCCGCGCAGGAACGGGTCCTTGGCCTGGATCGCCTCGGCCAGGACCCGGACGGTGCCGAGGTAGGCGCCCCTCAGCTCGCCGTGCAGGCGCGAGTTGTCGAGCACGGCGCCGGCGTGGTCGCCGAGCGCGAGGAGCACCTCGTCGTCCCAGTCCTCGAAGCCGCCGTCCCGGTTCGCGCAGATCACGACTCCGCTGAAGCGGTCGCGGATGTAGATCGGGATCGCCACGAGGTTGCGGATCTCGGCGTCGGCGGACGAGCCGTCGTGGCGCGGGGAGTCCTCTCTGATGGTCTGGTCGCGGTCGAGCACGCGGCTGGCGAAGCGCTGCGCGATCGCGGCGTGCTCGGGGTCGTTCTCGAAGCCCTCGTACGCGACCAGGTCGAGGTCGCCGTCATCGTCCTCGTCCGCGCGCGAGAGCAGGAGGCCCTTCTCGGCCTCGAGCAGGGTCACGGCCACGCGCAGGACGAGCGCGCGGAGGTCGTCGTGCCCGCTGAGCGCGCCGCCCGCCCGCTGGGCCTTCGCGACCTGGCTGCGCAGCTCGCGGTGCCACTCGCGCTCGGCAGCGCGGGCGCGCTCCAGCTCCTCGATGCGGCGGAGCGCCTCCTGCCCCTCCGGCGTCGTGCGCCGCTCCCACCACCAGGCGAGCAGCACGATCGCGCCGGCGGCCAGTGCCAGGAGGACCGGTCCGAGCGCCGACCAGCGCTCGCCCCTGAAGGCGCTGTCGGTGAGCGCCAGGAGGATCGCCGCGGCGGACACCGCCAGGAATACGAGAACTGCTGCGAGGCGCGCGCGACCGCGCCACTGCCCCCGGGGTACGTCCATAGCCGGAGGGATACCCCCCTCGGCGCCGGAATACGCGCGTTTGCGGCGCGACTAGGCCGGGGCGGGCTCCTGGAGCAGCGGCTCCAGGGCGGTCCGGACCTCGTCCGGCATCGCCTTCTTCTGCTTCGTGGCGGGGTCGATGAAGACGTGGCGCATCTCGCCCTGGGCGACGGGACGGCCGCCGACCGTCGCCTCGATGTGCGTGCCCATCGCGGTGGTGCCGAGGCGCGTGAGGGTCACCTCGAAGTCGATCTCGTCGTCGAAGCCCGCCGGGCCCAGGAAGCGCACGGTGGCCTCGGCCACGACCATGTCGGTCCCCTGCGCGAGCATGTCCTTGTAGTCGGCGATCCGCTCGCGCCAGAGCTCGGTCATGAGGATGTCGAAGAAGGCGAGCCAGTTGGCGTTGAAGACGACGCCCTGCGCGTCGCACTCGCCGTAGCGGACGCGGATCGTGTGGCGGAAGGGCTCGGGCACGCGGGCAGCCTACCCCGCGCCGCCGCCGGAGCGGCTTCGCCGCCGCCCCGCGCACGGCTTCGCCGCGGGTGCAACGGAACTTGCAGCCCAGGGCCCCTTCCGTCCGGGCCTGGGCGTACCTTCCCGAACGCATGTTCCCCCTGCTCCGCAACCGCGCCGCCCGCGCCCTCGACGTGGCGATCGAGTTCGCCACCCTCGGCGAGTACGGCTGGGAGGCCTCGCCGTCCCGAAGCGCCCCGGCGCGCGGAGCAAACCGCCGAGCCGTGCCGGCCGAGCGCCGCGAAGGCGCTC